>JAUZEU010000699.1 GCA_030838885.1 Bryobacterales bacterium
CTGCGCCGGGTGATCGACGCGCTCTCCCAGAACAACCTCAACGTGGGCGGCGCGTATCTTGAGCACGGCGGCGAGCAGGAGTTGATTCGCGGCGTAGGGCTCATTCAAACCGAACGAGACATCGGCAATGTCGTTCTCGCTTCGCACCAGGGCACGCCGGTTTACGTGAGTTCCGTGGCCGAGATCCGTCGCGGCGCACAGATCCGGCAAGGCGCGGCGACGCGCGACGGCAAGGGCGAGACCGTAATGGGGATCGCGATGATGCTGAAAGGCGAAAACAGCAGCGCCGTCGCCCATAGGGTCGCCGAGCGTCTGGAACAATTGCAGAAGGCTCTGCCTGCGGGTGTAAAGATCGAACCTTTCTACGATCGCAGCACACTGGTAAATCGCACCGTCCGCACTGCCGGTCGCAATCTGGTTGAGGGCGGCATCATTGTCATGGCGGTTCTTTTCCTGTTCCTGCTACAGATCCGTGCGGGTCTGATTGTGTCCGCGGCCATTCCCCTGGCGATGCTCGTAGCCATCATTGGTATGCGCGCCTTTGATATTTCCGCCAATCTGATGAGCCTCGGAGCGATCGATTTCGGACTGGTGGTGGATGCCGCCCTGATCATCGTCGAAAACTGCGTTCGCCGCCTCGCGGAAAAGCGTCGCGAGCTCGGGCGTGCGCTCTTGAGTGACGAGCGCCGGGACACTGTTCGCGAAGCGAGCATTGAAGTCAGGCGGGCTGGTCAGGTGGGCGAGATCCTGATCATTGCAGCGTATCTCCCGATTGTGTCGCTCGTGGGCATCGAAGGAAAGATGTTCCGTCCGATGGCGTTCACGGTGATTTTCGCGCTGGCTGGCGCTCTCGTCCTCAGCCTCACGCTGATCCCTGCGCTCTGTGCACTGGCGCTGAGGGAGCCTCGGCGCGTTTCGAAGGAACATGCTCAGGAGATCGCCGCCGGTGACGACAATCCGGCGGTTCGATTCGTGCGCCGGTTCTACGCTCCTCTGCTTCGCACCGCCATGCGTCATCGCCGCCTCACCGCGATCGGCGCGGCGCTGTTCGTGATCGGTTGTGCCGCGCTGTTCCCGTTCCTTGGAGCAGAGTTCCTGCCCAAATTGGACGAAGGTGCGATAGCAATCAATCTTGTACGTTTACCCAGTGTTTCGCTGTCCGAAGCCGTACGCATGACCACATCGGTCGAACAGGTCGTGCGGGAGTTCCCTGAGACGGACATCGTCGTCAGCCGGATCGGCCGGCCCGAGATCGCGACCGACCCGATGGGGCCGAACATGGGGGACACCTATGTGTTTCTCAAACCGCCAGAAACCTGGACGACCGCAAGGACCCGCGAGGAGTTGGTGGGCAAGATTGAAGACCGTCTGAAGGCTGTTCCGACGCAAGCCTATTCCTTTTCACAGCCGATCGAATTCCGCATGCAGGAGCTGATCGAAGGGGTGGGGGCCCGCTCGGATGTCGTGATCAAGATCTTTGGAGACGATTTGGCTACACTTCGCGAACAGGCGGATCGAACAGCTCGCATCATCGGCAAACTACGAGGCGCCGCCGATGTCAAGGTTGAGCAGACTACTGGACTGCCGATGCTGCAAATGACCATCGATCGCACAGCGATCGCCCGGTATGGAATCAATGTCGCCGACGTTCAACAGCTCATTCAGACCGCGATCGCCGGCACTGAAGCAACACGCGTGCTCGACGGGTTTCGGCGATTCGGACTCGTTGTTCGCCTGAAGCCTGACGTCCGGAAGAATGCACAAGATTTCGGCAACCTGCTGGTAAGCGCCCCCAACGGGCAGAGAGTCCCTCTGGCTCAGCTCGCCCGAATCAGCGATGAAACGGGTCCAGTCGAGATAGCCCGCGAGAACGGGCAGCGGCGCATCTCAGTTGAAGTAAACGTTCGCAGCCGTGACGTCGGAAGCTTTGTCGGCGAGGCGCAGGCCGCTGTTACCCGGGACATGCATCTGCCGGCGGGCTACATCATGGAATGGAGCGGACTGTGGGAGCACCTGGAGAGCGGTCGTAACCGGCTATTGATCGTGGTACCGGTCACATTCCTGCTGATCTTCATGTTGCTCTTAGCTTCATTTCACTCGGTGGGGCTCGCCGCGTTGGTTTTCACTGGCGTCCCGTTCGCAGTCACCGGTGGAATCCTGGCACTCCTGCTTCGCGGAATGCCGTTCTCGATGAGCGCTGGTGTGGGGTTCATCGCGGTCTCGGGCGTCGCGGTCCTCAACGGTCTCGTGTTGGTGGCCTTCATCGACCAAATCCGGAAACGTGGGGAGCCTTTGGAGACAGCCGTCTATCAAGGCACGCTTCTCCGTTTGCGACCCGTCCTGATGACGGCAGCGGTGGCCAGCCTGGGATTCCTTCCGATGGCTCTGTCGACAAGCGCTGGAGCGGAGGTGCAGCGGCCGCTGGCGACTGTCGTGATCGGCGGGATTGTCACCTCGACGTTCCTGACACTCTTAGTCTTGCCAGCAGTTTACCCTTGGTTTGGGAGACGACATCATTAAGGCCGTCAACGCTGCTGGGGCGGCGGATTCCAGGGTGGCTGCGATTGCTCTTGCGCTGGCGCAGCCTAACAGATCGACGTCAGCATGATGCCCCTGGCAAGGGCCGCGAAGAACGATGTTCGTTCCACGGGTCCTTGCTGTCGAACTGCTTGCAACCGATTGCTGACAGTTGAGTTATGATCGCACTGTCAACCCTGCTCAAAGCGGCGCTCACCAGCTAGTCATTGGTCGTGATGGACGCGTCCTCGGAATCCACGGCAGCTACGATTTCCCAGAGACTGCCGTTACGCCCGCCTCCAGCGAGAGCCTGGTTACAATTTGCTCCAATGCTTCTTCTTTCGGGCCAGGGGCCTTCAGATAAGCCTTCACATTAACCCGAGCCAACAGTTCGTCATCCAGACTATGAAGCGCTATGATAGCCGATTTCAAACTCGCCAGATCTTACGGACGTAGATTGCTCACACGGCGCCCGAGTGCGAGCAGCTTGGCAGATTTCGCCGTGGGTAGGGAGAAGAGATTTCATCAGGAGACCCGCCTGAGGCAGTTTTGTAGCTGAGGCTGGTATGCAGCGCTGAAATCCCGGAGAAACAGGGACAGTGACACTAATGCGGACTGCCAGTTGTCGCGTGCCATAGCCTCCGATTGGCCGCGCCCTTCCACGAAGACACGCAGGGAACACCCGTCGAAGCCGTGTTGCCAGAAAGATGTTGGACCGAGTGAGAACAGTACACTCGCATGGGCCAACCGGTTCTCCTGCCGCGCCATTCGGTCTCTGAACTCTTCGAAGAGCAAACGATAACATGTGGGGCTAGTGTTCCAGTGCAGGATTTCGAACAGAAGATGGATGAAACTGTTATGGATGTAATTGCCACCGTCACCGGCGGAGATACTTACGGCACAACCGGCCGTTCGAAATACGCTCTCGTCCCGGTTGGCGTCTTCAATGAACCGGAACAGTTCGGGGTAGCCCTTGAGTTCCGGTATCGAATGTATACTTTCCGGCGAACGTTTCAGGTCGATGTAGCCATGGTTGGTGCCGTCGGGCCGTTCGCTCCGGTCGTATGGAATTCCGATCCCCGGCCCCGCTTCCGAAAAGGTGAGCAGCATATTCCTAATGGGCAAGTTTCGGACAGATCGCCGTCGTTAACATCACAGTTTCCGATGAACGGACAGCATTTGCCGGTGAGGACATCGGTTCATCGGACAAGCGGCTTGTTCTTTCGTCGGTCTTCGGCGGAGTTGGGAACAGTGGACAGTCGCCCCGCAACGCTCGGGCTGTATGGTGGAGAGCCGTCCAGCGGTAAAAATGCTCCAGTGAGCGCTGTATTGCTCCGTTCATCGGAATAAGAATGCATACAGGACACCCTCTCCGTAGAATCGGGGGCATGGGTGCCAGGGTAATCGTACGACGTGATCCCGGACCGGCGAAAAACCAAGAGAACCGGGCGATTGTACTCATTCTTGCGGCCGTGGTGGGACCTCTGTTACTTACTTACCTGCTCATCGCAGCCGATATGCGGAGTGAGCTTTCGGAACTGAAGCCCCGGCAGGCTACCACCGAAGATGGGACCGCGCTGGTGAGTTGGAGGGACCTTGACACGTCAGACCATGCCGGGAGACCTCGTAAGGCGGTGCTTCCAACCGGCCCGGTGCGAATGCTTGGATACATGATGGACGGATACCATCCGGTCCGGGATGGGACCTACGTTAAGATGTTCGTTCTCATGCCGGAAGCGGGTCAATTGCTGCATCCGGCGCATCGGCTGCGGGATGAAATGGTTGAAGTCTGGCTGGCCGGCGGCCAATCCATTCCCTACATGGATCGCAACCTGGTGTGGGTAGAGGGGAAACTGCAGCGGATTCGTCAAAAGGCCAGAGACGGACTGGCCTCTTACGCGATCAGAGAAGCCGCAATCGAGCGCGCCCCCGATCGCGACATCATGCGCTGGTTCGCCCCCTGAAAGCTCGTTTTCCGAATCGAGAGGGCGTTGGTCAGTTCGCCCATCGGATCGCTTTTCCTGCGTCTTCAGCTTTTCATCCCTGGCGGCAATACCTGGCAGGACCCGCAGTCCGAAGCGCTTTATGCTCAGGCGCAAAATGGAAGTCGTGTCGTACTCTGTACGGTCAACGTGACTCTTCTTCGCGAACGGTGAGATGATGATCGCAGGGCGCTGCGTTATGCCGCGGGCAACGGCCGACTCGGGATAAGCAAATCTTTGTTGTGCCGATCCGAGATCTTAGTGTCACGAAGCAAGGGACCTCGGATATCCTGGCGCTGAAACTTACCTGGAAACAGGCAAAGTTCAATGCTGGTTGACCATGGAGATCTCGCTCCGGGCCGACAAGTCTGCCTTTAACGGTACCGAGAAACTCACGCGCGTGGTTTCGCCTGCACTGCTGATGGTAAGTTCTCCCTGCTCCCCAAAGCACAGCGCGAGACGGCGACGGACATTGGCAAGCCCCACTCCGGTTCCGCGCGTTGCATCCGGAGTCGACCGAAAGGCCCCCGAGTTCGAAATCTCGACAGAAACGGTCCGCTCGCCGGCACAAATGCGCACCCGCACGAAGCCGCCTGTCGGGGTTGCCGCGGCCCCGTGCTTGACGGCATTTTCAACGAGCGGCTGAATGGAGAGCACCGGGACTTCAGTCTGCAATGCCGAGTCGTCCACATCGATCTCTGTGCGCAGCTTGGACCCAAGCCGCAGTTGCTCAATCTCGAGATATGCCCGAACCAGTCTGAGTTCTTCTTCGATCCGGATAGAACTGCGTTCCGACGCGAAGGAGACGCGAAACAAATCGGCCAGATTCAATACGAGACGCCGGGCTGTAGCGCTCTCGCGGGGGATTGTTCCATAAAGAGTGTTCAGAGCGTTAAAGAAAAAGTGTGGATTGATCTGAGCCTGGAGCGCGCGCAGCTCGGCGTGCGTTACGAGCGCCTGCATTTCAGAATTCCGCACGCGTTCGATCTGTTCGGAAATCATGCCGGTCATGCGATCGAGCAACTCCATGTCCTCGCTCAAATAACGCCTGCCCCCGGCGCGCGCACCAAGGCAAAAAAAATGAACGTCGCCACGCGACAAACGTACAGGGGCGACCACCTGCACCCAGTTAGGGCATCCGGATTTCAATGCGTCCACAACCGGAGTTGCATGCCTCAATCCGGAGATTGGCAAAGCTGCCTCAGCCATAATTTCGGTGCGGTTTGCGGAAAATGTCTCGCCAAGGATTTCAATTGCGCTCTTGAGATACCCGGGATCGGTGGCTGACATCTCGCGCAGCGCCATAAGGGACTTTTCCGATCCTGCGCGCAGGAACACAACCCTGGTGAGGGTTCTTTGCATCCAACCGCGCAGGAAGGCGAAGAGGCTGACCAGGAGACATGCAGCCACGAATCCGAGGCCAAGCCAGACCGGCCGGTGTGCCGCGTCAGGCAGCAAAATGAACCGGTTGTGCAGGTTCAGGCCAACCCACACTGTGATGGCGGCAAGGATCGCATTGGTCAGGAAGCGAACGAAAGCGTCAAGAAGGAGGAACCGGTAATCCTGAAGGATGACAAATAACGCGAGAGGTATGGCGGCGTGATGCAAGGCTGCCTCGCCCGACCAGCCGCCGGTATCGTGATCGGCACGAAAGTGGACAAATGAAATGGCCAAAAGGAGCAGCACGATGGCCGCCGCGAGTCGCTTGCCGCTGCCATCCTTTTCGCGGCCCGCAAGTTCATATCCGAGCGCTACGGCGGCAAGAATTCCGAAGCCAACCGTAACGAGCAGGATGGCCGCGTAGTGAAAGCGGGGAGCGTCGGTGATGAGATCCGCCACATGAAGGAGCACTGCCAGCGAACTAACCACATAGCCGCCGACCAGCAACGGTTTGCGCCTGGAGCCCAGAGACAGGTGCATCAGGACAGCAGGCAACAAACTCAATACGGAAAAGCTGGCTGCGACGATTGCGTCGCCAGCAGCCTGTCCTGGTTCGGTCGCCAGGCCGATCAGCGACCCGACGTTCCAAAGCAACGCCAGCAGCGCGGCTATGCAGGGTAAGCCGCTTCGCTGTTGAGGATCCCGACGCCAATCAATCAGGAGGAAATAAAGTAAAATACCAAACACAATCGCGCCGGCGCAGTGTCCCAGCGTGTTGACGAGCACCGGGGCGTGCATGCTGAGTCGGTCTGGCATCTGTGACTGAGGATACCGCGACTCGGGGCCATCAGGCCCGATCCCGCGTTAGTTTTCCCGTCGTTTCAACGTAGGGCGGTCGTCCTGATCGGACTTCGGAGCTTTCTCGTCACCACTCGAATCGATCTGACCGTTTGGATTCCGGCGAAGTGTTGGGCGTCCCGCGTCTTTGGCAGCGTCGACCTTACGGCGATTGTGCATAGCCTGTACGCGCGTCTTCACGTCATTGAACTCGCTGGTGCTAAGCACATACTCGGGCTTCTCTTTCAGATACTTTTGAATCATCTCCTGAGAGTGTGCGATGCGGTCGTCCGTGGGCGGATGAGACGAGAAGAGTTTCGACATAGTTCCCGGTTTGCGTTTCTCCAGCGACTGCACTTTCTCGAAGAAATCGACAAACGCGGCAGGATCATATCCCGCTTTGTACATGTATTCGAGTCCGAGCATGTCGGCTTCGGATTCCATGGAACGGCTGAATTTCAAAAAGCCGAGCGGCACAGCGAGTCCCATCGCCTGATAGATTCCATAACCTGCCATCCCGCCTACGGCGATCATGGGAACGATGCTGGCGATCTGTGCGATCTGACCTCTGGTTGCCTGACGGGACCGTGGCGCGCCGCCACATGTCCGATTTCGTGTGCCATCACACCCGCCATTTCCGCCTCGTTATCGGCGTTCAGCAGGATTCCCGTATTGACGAAAAAGAATCCCCCGGGCAAGGCGAAGGCGTTAATCTCTTCAGAGTCGATGACCTTAATGGTGAACGGTACCTTCGCATCCGAGTTCCGTACAAGATTCTGACCAACTCGGTTTACGTATTCCGAGATGACGGGGTCGTCGACGATTTTCGCCTGGCGCTCCACTTCCTGCGCCATCTGCTTGCCTAACCCGATCTCTTTCTCGATTGAATAGAAATTGATACCCTTGCCGACATCGCGATTGCCGATCTCGTCGGGATCTTTTTCCTTCTTATCCGCCAGCGCTATCGATGCACCAAGGCTGAGAATCAGCAGGCTGGCCGGAATGGAACGGGACCGTCGAATCGCAGAACTCATCGGACACACCCCACAAGTCATATTCTGCGCCCGAACGTCCGAATCCGGGTCGGATTTCCGGCCAACGGACTCAATGCGCGAACGAAAGGGTGCTCGTCCGGTTTAACGGACGATTCCGGAGGCAGGTCCTGCGTGGCAGGAGCCTGGCCGAATTCAGTATGAACGCCAGGTCCGAGGTGACGTGAATCGTGACCGCCAGCAGCGGATTCAGGAAACCGAATGACGCCAGCGCAACGCCGATAGCGTCCACGATCAAAGTCCCGGCGAAGTTGGTCATTATGATGCGGCGGCACCGCCGGGCGATATGAATGACCTCCACAAAGCGGCGAAGGTCGTCGCCGAGAAGAACCGCGTCCGCACTCTCCCTTGCCACATCTGTGCCTGAGCCCATCGCGATGCCAATGCTCGCCTGCATGAGTGCTGGAGCGTCGTTGATGCCGTCACCCAGCATCGCAACCACCTTTCCAGCGCGGGTCAATTCGGCTACGCGATCGCTTTTTTGGGCCGGAAGCAAGTCCGGGATCACAACATCGAACCCAAGCTTGCCGGCCGTGTGTTGCACCGCGGTGGAAGCGTCTCCACTTAACAAGACCGTTGCCAGTCCTGCCTCCCTGAACTCGCGCATTGCTTCAACCCCTTCCGGATGCACCTCATCCGATATGCATATCCTTCCCAGCACTTTGCGGTTTCTGGCGATCAGAATCTCCGTGGTGTTTGGCCGGACCTTAGGCAGTGGTCCGGGCACTCCAAACTCGACCATCATCGCGCGATTTCCGGCGAGAACCGATTCGCCCCGGTACGTGACCATTACGCCCCGGCCAGGCGTGAAGTCGAACGTATCAGGGGAAGGCGCGGAGATCTCATAGCGAAGTGCTTCCTGCCGGACGGCGGCGGCGATTGTGTGTTCAGAACGCGCTTCCGCCATCGCTGCGGCGCGCAGCAGTTCTGTCCTGCTGACTCCAGGTTCTTCATCGATGGCTACTACGCGGGGTTGGCCGAGAGTGAGCGTCCCGGTCTTGTCGAGGACCACCGTATCTACCTTGCCCAGAATCTCCAAGAACAGGCCGCCTTTGATGATGACTCCCGCACGTGCTGCTCTGCCGATTCCGCCCAGAATCGCGAGTGGCGTACCCGCGGCGATTCCGCAGGCGCCTGCGACGATGATCACCGATATCGTCGAGCGAGCGTTGTGCGTCAGCAGAAATGTGACCGCCGCACAAGCCAGTGCGAAGCAAACGAGGTAGCCAGCCATCCGGTCGGCAGTTTTCTGGATGGGAGCCCGAGAGCGCTCGGAGGTTTCCACTGCTTCTACAATCCGGCCAAACGCCGTGTTGCGTCCCACGGCGCGGACCTCTACCTCGAGGGGCGCCGGACTGGTTTATCGTACCGGCGAAGACCTCCGAACCGGCGTTTTTTTCAGCCGGAAGCGGTTCACCCGTGATCGCCGATTGATCGACAAACGAGTTTCCCGCAGTGACGATTCCGTCAACAGGAATTCTGCTCCCCGGCCTGACAGTAGCGGTCCAGCCGGGCCGGAGATCGGAAATACCGATCCTTTCCTCCACCCCCGGTCCCCGAATCTCTACGGTCTGAGGCAGCAGGTCGAGCATCTCTTTGATGGCCCGACGACCGCGGCCGACGGTCAACCCTTCGATCACCTCCGCGATCAATACGAACAGAACGATCATGAGTGCCGTGAAAGACTCTCCAATGGTCATCGCCGCGACCAGGGCAATGGTCATCGAAAGCCCCATCGTCATACGCCGCTCCCGAAGCGATTCGAGCGCCTCCCGATAGATAGGGAAGCCGCAGCCGAGAACGGCGGATGCAGCGATCCAGGAATACCCCGGAACCGGAAAGGTCCGCATCGCGGCTACCAGTGCCGCAATGCCAATCAGAATCAGATCGGACGTTTCGAGGGTGCCGCGTTCACGTTCGTGCGCCTCGGCTTCTCCATGCTTTGGCCTTGCCGTATCGCGCTCCGTCGCGGAATGGGTCTCATGTTGATTGGGCGGCATCGGCATTTCGTTAAATCTGTGCATGCCATGCAGTCCGGCATGCGGCTCCTCCTACCTACAGATGCGCCCGACACGGGCCGAACTGGACCGGACGAGCGGCGGAAAGGCAGAGATGACCGGTTGTTGTTCATGCTCCCGGTTCGTGCTCGCTCACTCCCGTTTTCTCGTCGTTGGCGGTTTGGCGGCCGTCATGCATCGGAAAACCCTGCGGACTTCGAGTCGTTGGTGTTAAACAGAGTTCTGAGGCGGCGTTTGAACGTACTTGTTGTCGAGCAGGAGGATTTGGCGCGCGAGAGCCTGTGTGGCGATCTGACCCGCTTCAGCTTCGTCGACAATGTGAGACCTGCCGACTCCGAGCAGGCTGCGGAACAGATCCTCTCGTATTACAGGCCCGATGTCATTTTTCTCGACCTGCAGTTGCCGGACTTCGGGGCTTTCCGAATTGTCGATCGCTCATGGCCGAAAGGTATCCCTTTGATCGTCTGCACGACTTCCTTTGACCGTCCGTTGCTGGCGGCACTTACCCGGTGTCGTGCCGCGCATGTCGTTCGACCCGTAGGCTCCCAGGAACTGGCTTACCTGATCACGACCGGACGGCGCCCGGACCCTGTGCATCCCGCCGATAATCTGGGGCGAATTCTTGACGCGGCGAGTTCTCTGGAATACCCGGTGCGCAGCCGGGTATGCGCCTTTCGGGAGGGGCGGGCTTTTGCTATCGAAACGAAAGACATTGCCGCGATCCGCTATGATCGCGGCCAGTTTCGTCTGTGGACCCGAAGCGGAGTCTATGAAACGCCGCGGCCTCTCCATGAGATGCAGGGGAATGCCGATGGCGCGTCGTTCCGGCTGGTTTACCGCAACGCGTTTATCAACACGGACTGGGAAAGGTTCGGTCATCACTTGCACCGGGCGCGGTGGTGGCTGCGGTGGTGTTCGCTGGTGGATTATGTTCTCGATCGCCCTCTGATGCCGTCTGGGGCGACTGAAAACACCAAAGGGACCCGCAGGGCATGACATCGCGACAAGAGCCATCTGGGCGGCTCGCTCGGTATTGCATAGCCGGGAGAATCTCCGCGAGATCTAACAAGCCCGTCGAACGGCAGAATCCGCCCGCTCATTGGGCGTTGAGTCAGATCACGCCGAACTGAATTGAGTTTGGCCGTTTGCTCAATACAATCATGTGCCGGAGCTGCGTTGCTCCATGTCTCGAGGAAAGAGATGAATTATCCTGGCGCAAGTACCATCTGGCTGATGATTTCTGTTTTTGCTGTTCCGGCGGCCGCGGAAATTAGGTTGAATCCATCGAATCTCACGGTTGTTCTCGATTTCAGAGGCGAGCGTTCCGTCCTCGCAACTACAGAAATGCGGCGGGAAGTTGACCGGCTAATCGAAGATTCTGGTGTCAGGCTCGACTGGCGACTTCGCAGCGAGGCTCCTTTCGTTGCGAACGATCTCGTCGTGATCACTTTCAGAGGTTCGTGCCAATTCGGATCCTCACCTCCTCTTTACGACGAACCCGGCCCGCTTGCGTTCACATGGATGGCAGACGGTGAAGTGCAACCGTTCGGCGAAGTCGATTGCGAAAGAGTCGTAAGATCCGTGCGCAGAGCGATGTGGGGCGCGGACTTCGGCAGGGCAAACAGCCTTGTAGGACGCGCTTTGGGCCGGGTAGTCGCTCATGAACTGGTGCACATGGTTACCAGATCCACGCATCACAGCGGCGAGGGTCTGGAAAGGCCGGCGCTGTCGGGCCGCCAGCTGATTGCCGCTTCTCTGTCTCTCGACGCCTTCGATCTCGAACGACTGAGGCTGTCGGCAAGAAGGCGCTGACGGCAGGGTCAGCGAAAACCCGTACGTTCCAGTAGATTGGTACGGCCCGCAGGGCCCGCTCGCCGCCGTTTTGAGTTCTTTCACCCGGGATCTTTGGCCGTTCATGGAAAGTCCATCGCGAGCGACATCCAGCGCATGATACAAGCACGATGGAACTATGAGTGCCCAATTGCGGACATTGATCGTAGACGATGAGCCGGTCGCCCGTCGCATCTTGCGCGAAGAGCTGGAGACGATGGAGGATATCGAGATAATTGGGGAGGCGGAAAACGGCGAAGCGGCTCTTGAGAAAATACGCGATGATCGCCCGGATCTGGTCCTGCTTGATCTCCAGATGCCGGTCCTTGGGGGCCTTGATGTGGTGCGCCGGCTCAAAGGAGGCTCTCCCCTGCCGGCGGTCGTCATCGTGACGGCCTGGGATCAGCACGCGATCCAGGCGTTTGAGGCCGGAGCGATCGACTACCTTCTAAAGCCGGTATCGCGGGAACGGCTCCTGGAGGCGGTTGAGCGGGCCCGGCGGACTTCGGGCAGGGAGGCAGCGGAGCGTGTGGCCCGCATTCAGGAATTCGCTGAGCCGCAGAATGACCGTCACGCCCGAAGGATTGTCGGTCGAACCGGAACTGAATACATCCTGATGAACGCGGACGAGGTCTATGCGTTCCAGGCAGAGGGAGATTTGGTTTGGATTATTACCGCGAAAAGTAAGCTTCTTGCAACACAAACTCTTAAGACTCTCGAAGAACGCCTCGTAGCTGGCAGCTTTAGACGGATTCATCGGAGCGCACTCGTTAACATCGACCACGTGCGCAAAATGAGCCCCCTCAGCAGCCAGCGCTGGCTGGTAACTCTCGATAACAAGGTAGAATTCATCGTCAGCAAACGTCAGGCGCGAAGCATTCGACACCTGTTGAACTGGTAAAAGGCACACAGGCGCCACTCGGGCGGCACATTGTGCGCGACAAGGAGACGACTAAGTCCTGTCACCACTCAGCCGCGTCCGCTCATCGCTCCGCCTCGACCGCGCACAGATAGGACTGGACATCGGGGGCCACTGTCCCCTAAACTCCGTACAAACCGAAATGAGGGCATCATGATAATCGCGGCACTGAGCACCTGGATTGTTTTTTGCATTCGCGATTATTGCCTGTTGCACACCGGGCGCGTGGAACTGTTCCGTCGCCATGCGCGATGGTACGCGGTGAGCAACCTGATTGCCGCTACGCTGGTGTGCATAATATTGCGCACTTTGGGGCCCGCCCGGACTCTCGAGGTCGCCCGCTCGCCGCGAATTCTGGGAATAGCGCTGGTTTGTCACGCGATTGCGACTGCACTGTGTCTGTGGTTGGCCCGGCACAGGGACTATAACCATGGTTGGGTGCTGGCGCTGGCGCCGCTTCCTGCACCATGGATCTCGCTGGTCATCACGGCGACATCATTGTATTCGGGTGGCAACGGAGGTGCAGCTGCCGGATTTGTTCTCGGAGTCACGGCAGCCTGGATCGTGATTCTGGTTGGCGCTATGCGCCTGGACCAACGTGATGTACCTTCCGAAGAGCAGAGTTTTTCCTTCAGTTTTGCGGGCTGGTCTAACTGTATGGCGTGCTGTTTTGTGCCGCTAATGATTCAGTCGGCTTAGCGGGTCCGAAGTATACTCCGAGGCCGGCCGCTCATGCCCTGTCTCAGTTCATTCACCGTACCTTCGCGCCCGCCTGCGAGATAATTCGTGGAGATCGCGGTGCTTGCCCACAAAATCGTGGGTGATAACCGCCGCTATGAACAATAAATGTTTCGCATGCCTCGTCCTTTTAATCGGTTGCGCCTCAGGAAGTTACGCGCAGTCTACCAGCGGTAACTCCGGAACGGTGCGCGGTTCAGTTCTGGATCCCTCGGGGGCGGCGGTCAAAGGCGCCTCGGTACAGATTCAGAATCCCGTTTCGCACTACATTCAGAGCGCCCAAAGTGACGCTGAAGGAAAATTCGCGTTTCACAACATTCCGTTCAATAACTATCACTCCATTGCCGTGATGTCGGGATTTCTGACGACGGAGCAGGATATTGACGTTCGTTCCGCGATACCGCTTGAGCTGAAGTTCAGCCTGAAGATCGGCGACTCGAAAACGGTTCTCATGGTCACGGAAGCAGGCGATCTGCTCGAAACCGATCCGACGGCTCACACCGACATTGACCGTGCACTCTTCGACAAGCTCCCACTCGAAAGCCAGTCTTCGTCCATCAGTTCGTTGGTTACCCTGGCATCTCCCGGCGTCGCGGCCGATTCGAACGGTCTCTTTCATGGGCTGGGCGATCACGCTTCGAACTCGTTCTCCATTGACGGCCAGCCCATCAGCGATCAGCAAAGCAAGGTCTTTTCGAATCAGATCCCCATCGACTCGGTGCAATCGGCGGAGGTAATCGAAGGCGCGCCGCCCGCGGAATACGGGGACAAGACCAGCCTCGTGATTGTGGTCACGACCCGGTCCGGACTTGGAGTAACGCGGCCTCACGGAGAAATAACGAGTTCTTACGGCACGTTCGGAAGCACCACCGGCGGCGCCAATCTCGCCTACGGAGGGCAGAGATGGGGCAACTTCATTTCCCTGAGCGGCCTGAATACCGGCAGGTTTCTGGATGGGCCGGAATTCCAGGTCTTCCACGATCATGGCAATCAGCAAAATGTCTTCGACCGGTTCGACTACAAGCTTTCCGATGCAGATTCACTCAGCCTGAATCTTGGCTTTACACGATCCTGGTTCCAGAATCCCAATTCCTACGACGCTCAGAATGCCACTGCATGGACCGGACTGGTGGTGGATAACGGCGGTCTGGGCCCCGACGGTAAGCCAGTTGGCTCGCAGGATCAGAAATCCAAAATCCGGACGTTCAATATAGCGCCCTCCTGGACGCATCTGATCAATGCCAGGAGCGTTTTCACGCTGGCCGGTTTTGTCCGGCAGGATCAATATAACTACTACCCGAGCAACAACCCGTTTGCCGACCTTACGCCCGCGTTGCAGGACCAGACGATCGGTCAGGATCGCAGGCTAACGAACGCCGGAGTCCGCACCAGCTACTCGTATGTGAATGGCAAACACAATATCAAGGTGGGGGCCACTTATCAGCACACGTTTCTTACCGAGAAAGACAACATCGGACTTGTCGATCCCACGGCGAATGCCCCTTGTTTGGACGGCGATGGCAATCCCGTAACGGACCCATCCATAACCGGCCCTGGATGCGGCAGCGGCCTGCAGCAGAATCCGAATTTCATTCCCCTTCTGGGCTGCTACGACCTGACGAGGACCGGCCAACTTCCCGCCTCCAGCGGTTGCCCGGGTTCGACAGCGGGCCTTTACCGCTTTTACGGACATGCGGACATCAAGGAACTGGCACTTTACTTCCAGGATGCCCTTACGATTGGAAACTGGACCATGAATCTCGGCTTGCGCTACGACAAATACAACGGCCTGAACAATGCCAGCCAGGTGCAGCCGCGGCTCGGGATTGCGTATCACCTCAAGCCAACAAACACCGTATTGAGAGCATCCTACGCCCGCACGTTTGAAACGCCTTTCAACGAGAATCTGGTGCTTGCCAGCAATGGCTGCAACGACCCGGTAATCAACGCGCTGGAATCCACCAGCAGTCCCTGTGTCGCCAACTCGCCGCTGGGTCCAGGGTGGCGAAATGAGTTCCACGTCGGTCTGCAGCAGGCTTTTGGGCGGTATTTCGTGGTGGACGCCGAATACATCTGGAAGTACACGCACCGGGCGTATGATTTCAGCGTGCTGGGTTCGACACCGCTCACGTTCCCGGTGGAATGGAACAACTCGAAAATTCCGGGATATGCGGTCCGCGCCAGTGCGCCGAATTTCCATGGATTATCCGCGTTTGTCGTGTTCTCAGGCGTGGCCGCCAGGTTCTTTACCCCCCAGGTCGCCGGAATTGGCGCCGTGCCGGGAGGGAGTTCCGTGTTCCGCATCGACCACGATGAGAAATTTAACTCAACCACTCACCTGCAATATCAAATGCCGAAGCGCCTGCCGTGGGTCAGCTTCAACTGGCGGTATGACAGCGGTCTGGTAGCCGGCGCCGTGCCCTGCGCGGGCGGCAACTGCCCGAACGGACCAGGCGGGAGCGACACGGTGGTAGACGTTTCCGGCCTGACTCCCAATCAGCAGGCTCAGGCCGGCCTTTTCTGCGGGAGCGTGCGTGCGACGCCAACCACTTCGATCAGCCCGACCGGCCTGTGCCCGGCATCGGCGTACGGTTCGACGCTCGTCACGATTCCTGCGCCAGGAACGGAAAACGATGACCATAACCCGTCCAGGATCGCACCGCGCCATCTCTTCGACCTTGCGGTGGGCCACGACAATATCTTCGGCAAAGATAAGTACAAGATCAGCGCCCGTCTTACGGTTATCAACCTGACCAATGAGACAGCGCTCTACAACTTCCTGTCTACTTTCAGCGGAACGCACTATGTTACCCCGCGTACCGTAAGTGTGTCCCTGGGTCTGCACTTCTAAGTCACATATTACGGAAGGTTCTGGCCTGGATCCGCCCAGCGGCTTACAGTCCGTTGGGCGGGCTCTTTTTCTGGCGATCATGTCCACTCAATCCCGGAATTCGCCCGCTCGACTGATTCTCAAGTTCTTCCGAGAACATTGTGTTTTATTCAGATCGCGGCGGGAGTATACTCGCGCCATGCGAAGGCTTCACGCACTGCTGACGATTTGCATCTTTCCGGCATTTTGTTCTGAAGCCTTTTCTGCGGCAGCAAGCACGTCCCTGGAATCTTTGGTTCTTGGAACTGTGGTTTCAGTGAACCCTGCTTCCGCCGCCATCGTGATTCGCGAGGCGAATCCTTTTGGGCATCTGCGTTTCCAGGTGAAGCCTTACAAGGTGAAGCAACCCAGCGCACTGGTAGGATTGCGGGCAGGGGACAGGATCATGGCCGTTTATTCGAAGAAGGACGGAATGCTTCATCGCCTGAAGGAGTCCCGCACTTCACGGAATCGAATGCCTTCGAGCACGACTCCACCGTGATGGCCGAAGCCGGTATGGAAAGAATAACGATCGCGCTGATCGAAGATATCGGCTGGTCGCTCGATTCCGTGGCGATGCAGTTACTTCAGTGGGGCTATCGAATCCTGCCGGTGAGACCGTGGGCGCTGCGGCTCGATTTGCATGGCATCCAAACTGCGGCTATCATCCTGACGCTGAGAACGAAATGGGAGATCGAGCGGGTCATGAATCGGACCGATCACCCTCCGGTAATTACGACAGACGATTTCGATCTCATGCTTCGCGACAGGATTGAAACTTATCTGCGCGGCGCCGGGCTG
>JAUZEU010000704.1 GCA_030838885.1 Bryobacterales bacterium
GTGGAGGAAGGCATGGCGCTCGAACCGAACGCGGTGTTCGTGATGCCTCCCCGAACAAATATGACGCTCACCGGAGATACGTTTCATCTGCGGACGATCCCGGTTCCCTTCGCCTGGCCCAAGACCATCACTGTCTTGCTTCTTTCGATGGCTGAAGAATTGGGAAGCCGCGCAGTTGCGGTAATTCTTTCCGGTTTCGATCATGACGGCAGTGCCGCACTGAAGCCGATCAAAGCCGCTGGCGGTTTAACGTTTGCGCAGGCGGACCCATCGGTGGCCAGCATGCCGCATAGTGCCGTTCAGACGGGAGAAATCGACTATCTGCTGCCTGCGGCCGAAATCGGAAAGGCGATTTTGGCTTTGGCACGCAAACCGTTGCCGCTGGGGCGGTCATAAGAGTGCGGGAGCAGACCGCTTCGGCGGTCTGCCGCGCTGACAAACCCGCTTCTTTTATGAGTGGTTCCTGTCATTAGGTTCCACTTAACACTTCATGAGTGATGTGGGGGATAACGGCATGTCGTTCGTAAATGAGCTGATGTAAGAGTTATTTCTTCATGCCGCAGATATCCACAAACATTCCGCTCCAGTACTTGTTTCCCGGGCAGTTATGCGTGGTGAGGATGGCTGGCATCGCTCGCCCCGGACAGGGCCGCCTTTTGAGAGCTACGCAATTGCGTGCGAATGAGGCGAGAGCAGGCAATCCGGTAATTCCGCGGGCCGGGTTCCGCCAACGAAGTAGGCGCACAAGAGCGAGACGGGATGGGCCGCGATGATGTGATTCCACAATTCCTCGATCCGCGCTGTTTTCTGCTCGGAACGGCCCCATAGTACGTTGACCATTTCTCCAAAGACGCGAACAGGTCGGAGGGTGCGGGCGGCAGAGCTTTGCTCAGCGGTTTCAATAATGCCGCCGATGATGTTGAGGAACCGATATTCATTAATGTCGCCGTCGAGCATGAACTGCGACATCAGCGACTCGGCATCAATACAGAAAAGCTCCCCGGTGGCTTCAAGCATAGGCAGGTTACACCCATAGGTTGTCAGTTGCTGCCTGATGGGCCCGCAGTGATCGCTGGTCATCAGGAGAACGACTCCTTCACCTTTCCGGAGGCCCGCTGCGGCAAAAATGCACGCTGCAGCGCAGAGTTGAGCGTCTGTCGTATACGGACACACCATATGACTGCCGGCATCCGGATCGGTAAGAGTTCGGATCGCGTTGGAATTCATATTTGGCTCCGACTCATAGTCTCACCTTGCCCGGTTCACATCAGGACGGCGACTGCATCCATACCTGGCGAGGTTCGATCCCATACAGAGCCATAGCGTTTGCGCTGCGGCTTCGCCAACGTGGAATATAACAGGCGAATATCGCCTGTTCAACGCACAAACAGGCGATCGCTCACCATACCGCCATCCGGGTGGTCCGGATGCTAAACAACGAGGCCGAAGGCTGACAACCTCGGGCTTCTGGATTTAAAGTGCTCAGACGTACATCGATGCGGAGGATCATGCAGATGCACTACGACGCGATTCTGGAGTTTTTGCTTGCAGAAGTAGAGGCGACCAGAGAAGAATTCAAAGCTGAATGTGCTGCCATATCAGCCTTAGATTCAGTCTCGGAGGGTGCCAGACCTAAGGCGGACGCCTTTCAAAAAGCGCTGCAGCGCCACTGGAAATTTACCCAGGAGGGAATTGCGCCAGCAGAGTTTGCTGATTACGAGGTGCGGCACTCGCTTACGACATTTGTACCGAGTAGATGTGAACTCATCCAGACTGTGTGAAAATTTCTGCGATCCGAGAAGCTGGCTCGGTATCGTCACTGCCCGGAGTCGGCACTGGCGGGAAAGCGTTCAGCAATAGGCTTGCACCAGCTCACAACGGAAGAGAATCGCCCGACCTCGGTCGCCCTGGACGAGATCTTGAGGCTACACTCACCCATCTCGACGAGGCCATCACTGAAAGCGGCGCCGTTGTGACTCACGATCCGATGCCCACACTACAGGATAGGTAGGAGGCACATCGCCCAGCTCTTTCAGAACCTGGTGGGGAATGCTGTCAAACACCGAAAGCCTGGCCAGCCCCCGAAGATTCATACGCCGAACAAGCCGGGCCGAATGGGTTATCTCGATACTCGATAACGGAATCGGCTTCGATCGTCGGGATGCGGTGGCTATCTTTGGAGCTTTCAAGCGCCTGCACAGTACCGACGCATACCCGGGGATCCGGCGTTGGCCTGGCAGTATGTGCGGATCGTGCAGGCGGCAATGGCGCCGGATATCGGCGGGATCACAACCGGGAGAAGGGCAACCTTTTTCTTTACATTCCGGTGAAGAGCACAAAAGCCCGAACTTCCACACCGCAATCAATTTTCGCCCCTTCTGACGGGTGCTAATCCCCCGGGCAACGAGAACGTAAATCCAGCCGGACCTGCCAGATAAACCGACTGATTCACTACGCCTTGAGGTTTGGGGGAGCGGCGATCTGACAACTGCCAGAAAAGGCAGGATCAAACGCCTGCTGACGCGCGTGGC
>JAUZEU010000711.1 GCA_030838885.1 Bryobacterales bacterium
AAAGGAAGTTTAGTGCGCGAACTGACCCGGTCGATGGCTCGGGCAACCAGTTCCTTCCCCTACCGGTTTCGCCCAGAAGCAAAATAGTCGCATCGGTGGGCGCAACAACCTCGATCAGCCGCTGAACTGCCCGCAACGCTGCGCTTCTGCCCACCATCTCCCCAAAGTTTGCTTTCGGTTCGGGGTCATGGTAATCGATGCTTTCCAGCGGATCGCGTTCGCGAAGATCCTGCACGAAGGTGACCCAGTGAAAGGGAGACAGCTTCAGGACCGCGATTGTAACCCGGACGGGTACCCGCGTTCCCTCCTTCCGCAACAACTCCTTCTCGAAGGGGGTACACGCTCCGAACCGTAACGCTTCCTCATGCAGCCACCGGCTGGCTATGTCGGCACCGGTTTTTGCAAGGTGCGCTTGCGCTGTTATCGCGCATGGATGCCTCTTTCTGCTGCGGAACGGCCGACGGTATCCGTCATGTGTGGACGAAACCTTCGACGTCCAACTCTGGCAGCGATCTGACCATATTTTGTCGGGAAAGACGACCATATACGCTCACTTGAGCGCCGTCTTTTCGTAAATCACGGCAGAGCATTTCGGCAGAATGAATCCCCAGGTAGCCAACATAGGTTTCTCGCTCACGGCGAGCCCTTCTCTGTCAGGTCAGGTATGCAGTTTGCTTCCCGTATCCATGTTCAAGCTCGATTTCTGCGCGGCGTGAGACTTCTCGTTGTGAAAAGCCCCACGACGCCCTCCGATCGGCCGCGCCTTCGTGCGGGGCGGTCCGCAAGCTACATGCTCTCGCCCGTCAGGGCAAGTAGCGCGCTATCTGCATTTGGTGTGATGGATAGCACCTGAATGGCCACACGTTGCCAGTCACCGGCGCGGTCTGAGATGTGCGCGAATGAAAAGCGCGATTTCAGAACAGACATTTCAGAGACAAAAAGCGCGACATTTCAGATGGTTCGGCAAATGCTTAGGTATAAAGTGATACTTTGTACATTCAAAAACGTCAGAACTGATCGTTGACGTAAGGCAGCCGTGGATCTCCCTCTCGAGGAATATCCTGGCAACATGAACGGATGCCCAGGAATTGCCGAAGCGGCTGTTTGGGCTCTCGAGGCGGAAAATCTGACAATAGAAGAAGAGGGATTGGAACTATCGACGCGTGGAACCCGGATCCCCGTCGTTGGTATCGGAGCGTCGGCCGGCGGACTCGAAGCCTTCAGGAGCCTCTTGCGTGATTTACAAGGCGAAACGGGGTTTGCCTTCGTTGTGGTTCAACATCTCGATCCCAGTCACCACAGCTTGCTTGCCGACATTCTTGCCCGGGCTACGGTTATGCCGGTCAGCGAGGCTGCAGACGGCGAACTGCTCGAACCCAACCACGTCTACGTCATACCTTCCAACGTCGATCTGACCGTATCACAAGGTGCGCTGAGACTGGCCCCGCGTACGCAAACGGCGGGCACGCATGTACCAATTGACCAGTTATTCCGGTCTCTGGCTGAACAGTGTGGAAGCAGTGCCATTGGCATTGTCCTTTCGGGCACGGGTTCAGATGGCGCTGCCGGCGTGGAAGCTATCAAGGCAGCCGGAGGGATGACCCTCGCGCAGGAAGCCGTCACCGCTAAGTTTCCCGAAATGTCTCAGGCCGCCGTAGCAACCGATTGCGTGGACCTGGTCCTTTCCCCGGAGAGAATTGCAGCTGAACTTGTACGAATTGCGCGGCACCCTTTCTTTGCCGGAAAACTCAGCACCACTAACGATAGCCCCGAAGGCGACGAGAATCGGTTCGGACACATTCTGGCGATTCTGCATGAAGCTACCGGTATCGATTTCTCGCTCTATCGGGAAAACATGGTGAAACGCCGGATCCTGCGGCGACTCGCGCTGCGCAACATCAAAGACCTTCCGGAGTACTGTGAGCGGCTGACCAGCGATTCCGCCGAGTTAGTGGCGCTCCAGCGGGACTTGCTCATCATTGTGACCAGCTTCTTTCGCGATCCGGAGGCGTTCGAATGTCTGAGAAAGGTCGCCTTCCCCCGCATAGTTCATGGAAGGCCCGCGGGCGACACCATTCGGATCTGGGTCGCTGGTTGCGCCACAGGAGAAGAGGCATTCTCGCTCGCTATTCTGCTCAGGGAGTACCTGAACGAAACCGCCGTGACCTTCCCGGTCCAGATCTTTGCTTCGGATATCAGTCCGATGGCAGTGGAGAAGGCACGCCTGGGCAGGTTCTCCGAGAACATAGCGGCAAATCTCACCCCCGAACGCCTGAACCGCTTTTTTACGAAGATCGAAACGGGCTACCAGATCAACAAAGATCTTCGGGAGATGTGCATTTTCACCAGGCATAATCTGCTCGGTGATCCGCCATTTTCAAGGCTGGACCTGATCAGTTGTCGCAATGTCCTGATCTACCTGGGAAGCGTGCAGAAAGATATCATCCCGCTATTTCATTACGCACTCAAACCTGCCGGCTTTCTTTTACTGGGTGCCTCGGAAGCGGCGGCTTTCAGCGAGCTTTTTTTCGTGGCCGATCGGGAGCACCGAATCTTTTCCAGGCGTGAGACCGCAAGGAAGCTGTCCTTATTTCCGGCTGGTTCACGAATCTCAAAGGGTCTGCGCGCCGGATCGCCCTCCGGCGTCGCGGCTTCCCCTGCATCCGCCGCAATGTGGGGCGGCGTGGACATGCGTAAAGAGATCGATCGCATACTATTGCTGAAGTACAGCCCTGCCGGTATTGTGGTGGACGAGGATCTGGAAGTCCTGGAGATCCGGGGCAATGCCAGCCCATGGCTGACCCTTCCTGTGGGAAAAGTGAGCTTCAATCTGATGAAGCTGATTCCGGACAGTACGCTGTTTCTGGAAATTGAAAAGCTGATCGGCCAGATGCGTGGCAGCGGTGAGCCTGCAAGGCGCGAACGCGTGCCTTACGACCACGACGGCAGCGGGAGCGCCCTGAACATTGAGGTGGTGCCACTGAACGCCGGCAGGAAGAAGTCGGCCCTGATCCTCTTCGAACCGGTCGGACGCGGTGGACGCATCGGGGAAGCCACCCGTGTAACCGATGACACTCCGCCCCAGGCTGATGCGCGCGACAGACAGATCAACGCCCTCAAACAGCAACTGGCTGACGCCAAACAGAGGTTTCTTACCGCCATCGAGGAGCACCAGTCCTCCAGAGAAGAAAGCCAGAACACGACGGAAGAGGCGCTCTCGGCGAATGAGGAGATGCAGAGTCTCAATGAGGAACTGGAGACGGCGAAGGAAGAGCTGCAATCCACGAACGAAGAGCTGATTACAGTCAACGATGAACTGCAGGCACGGAATGCCGCGCTGGCCCAGTCGCGCGATTTTGCGATGTCTGTCGTGGAGACGGTGCGTCAGCCGTTACTGGTGCTTGATACGGATCTGCGCATTAGAATGGCCAATCGGGCCTTCTACCGGACATTCAAGTCGTCACCGACTGAAGCCGAGGGCCAGCTCATTTTTTCTTTGTCGCGCGGTACCTGGGACCTTCCCGGACTGCGGGACTCTCTCGCGGGCCTTTTGGAAGATGGACACGCCTTCCCCGACTTTGAGGTCGAGCGGGATTTCCACAATTTGGGCCGCAGGAACCTTGTCCTGGGGGGATGCCGCATCAATCATCTCAGGATGATTCTGCTGGCCGTGGATGACATCACCGAGCGGAAAAAAGCCCAGCAGACTCTTCAGGCGAATGAGGAGCATCTTCGGCAATCACAAAAAATGGAAGCGATTGGCCGGCTTGCTGGTGGTATCGCCCATGATTTTAATAACCTGCTCACCGCAATTGTGGGTTACAGCAGCCTGCTTTGTGAATCCCTCGCCGGCAATGCCAGGGCCCTCAGACAAGTTCAGGAAATCAGGAACGCCGGTGAGAAGGCGGCTGCTCTCACGCACCAGCTACTGTCTTTCAGCAGGCGGCAGATCCTGCAGCCCAGATTGCTCGACCTGAATGTCGTTATTGCCGACTTCGACAAGATGCTGCGGACTATGGTGGGCGAGCGGATTGTCGTGGTGGTCGACTGCGCTCCTGCCCTCTGGAAGGTGCAGACCGACCCGGGCGAAATCGGGCGGGCGATTATGAACCTTTGGCTGAATGCGCGGGACGCAATGCCTGAGGGTGGCACGCTTACGGTCGAGACGGCGAACCGGACGCTGACTCATTCCGATGTGAATGGCCGCTCCCTTGTACCGGGACGGTATGTCATGGTGGCCATCCGCGATACGGGCGTGGGAATGAGTGCAGAACTACAGTCACGCGTTTTCGAACCGTTTTTCACGACCAAAGAAATCGGCAGAGGCACCGGGCTGGGATTACCCACCGTTCTGGGGATAGTGGAACAAAGCGGCGGCTTCATTCGTTGCGAGTCGGCGCCCGGACGGGGAAGCGCTTTCAAGTTTTTCCTTCCTGCTGTTGCTGAGGGAGTGGAATCGGGTGCGGGCAGAACGGAGGCCCTTGCATCTGCGCCAAAGGGCTCTGAAGTGATTCTCATCGTGGAGGACGAGGAGGCCATCCGCAACCTGGCCCGCGTCATCCTGGAAGGGCTCGGTTATCTGGTTCTTGAGGCGTGTAACGGGCGGAAGGGGCTGGCACTACTCAAAACCCACCAGGGCCCGATTGATCTCCTTTTGACCGATGTCGTGATGCCTGAACTCAACGGACGCGAACTCGCGGAAGGAGCTCTCGCCGCGCGCCCTGACCTGAAATTAATGTTTATGTCCGGCCATACCAAGGACGTCCTCGTAAAGGAGGGTGTCCGGAACGGAAGTGCATTTCTGCAAAAACCCTTCACGCCCGCCGGGCTGGCCCAGACGGTTCGTACGGCGCTGGATGTGAAGGCCGATTCCGCCGAGCAAACGTGAGCGATGCCGCCCCTCACATCTGGCAAAGCGCGCAACGTACCCGCCGGAATGAGGACATTCATCGGTCTCGGTCCTTACAACTGCTGTCTGACGCCATGACCTTATTCAGTCCGGGAGCGCTGCTCCAGTGGGAAGATTTCGCCCCAGGTAACGGAACGTCGCATACTCGAAAAGTACGCGACCGGATCTGCACCTTCAATAATGACGATATGCAGGGGACCGGAGCGATCACGCTGGCCGCGGCGATCTCCGCAGTCCGCATTTGTGGGACGGCGCTGCGTAATCAGCGCGTCGTTATCTTTGGAACCGGGACGGCGGGGATCGGAATCGCGGATCAGATGTGCCAGGCCATGATGGGTGACGGTCTGTCCAAAGAAGAAGCGTGCGCCCGATTCTGGTGTGTGGACGGGCAGGGGCTTCTGACCGCCGGAATGCACGAGCCGCTGCACGATTACCAGGTGGCGTACGCCCGCCCGCTCGCCGAAAGCAGGACCTGGAAGTATGACGGGAATGGGCAGGGGATCACCTTGGCCGAGATGGTGCGCCGGTGCGACCCACCATGCTGATCGGTGTGTCTACGGTTGCGGGCAGCTTCACCGAAGCAATCGTGAAAGACATGGCCGCTCACTTTTGCTCTCTCCAATCCGCGGCTGCTGTCCGAGGCCAATACGGCGGATCTGCTCACCCGGACCGAGGGGCACGCTCTGATCGCCACCGGCAGCCCCCTCTCTCCCGTAACTTATAGGGGTGTCACCTGCGTGATTGGCCAGGTGAACTATGCCCTGCTGTATCCAGGTCTGTGCCTGGGCGCAGTCGTCTCGAAAGCCCGGGGGCTGAGCGACGGAATGTTTGCCGCAGCCGCCAGCGCAGTGTCCAGTTTGGTCCCGGTTCGCCAGCCCGGTCCGTCACTACTCCCGCACATCGAGGATCTGCGCAGCGTATCTTCGACCGTTGCAGTGGCAGTCGCGAGGGCCGCCGCTTCGGAAGGCCTCGCCGGAGTCAAACTCAAAGACACCGTGCAGCAGGTCCGGCAGGCGATGTGAAAGCCAGAGTACCGCGCATTGCGTGCGTGCTGGATCAGCGCTCTTCCCGGCATTCTGCCTTCCGGCACGCGCCTTATCAGCGTGCATCCCCGTTCATCCTCCTCATCAGCGTTTTAATCCCCGCTTCCGACCCTCCAGCTCTGTTTCATGTCCCGTTTGTTGGACCCGCCAATGGCCGTTCACAGATCAGGGCAATTTATTTTTTGCCTCCGGAGGCCCGCAAAACAAGACTCTTTCGGCTCCAACCGGCAACTGCAATCCGGATTCTGCCCGCGTCCGTGCTTCAGAATAAGACCGCCATGAGAAACTCATCTGACAAATTGACTTACGGCGTGCCGAATACCGCTTCGCTACTAAATAGCCGCGCCAGGACACCCGGATTCCGCCAGTGCAGCCTTCTCCGGACATCATCTTCCTCTAAAAATCGAAAATCAGCGAACGAACCCTCCAACTGTATGAAAATAGTCAGAATGACTGGCTTCGCCCCGCTCGCCAGAACCCAATTGACACCTGCTTCGCCCGACCTTTATCTGACTCCTGCCTCCCACTAAACCCTGTTCAAATCCATGTATAAATATTTCTAATCCCAATCGCTACTTGCATTTCCAAAACTTTGGTTTTACACTAAAGTTTCTGGTAATGTCCCTCAGCTTCTCAGACCGAATTGTTATTACCGCCCCCGTAACAGGCCTTCCTGTAGCGGGCGTATCGGTAGTAGTAACCATCCCTGTCTGAGGCTTTCGGAAAATCCAGTTCGGTCAGACCGAAAAGATCCGAGGCCATCAGCGGGGTTCACAACCCAACTGATGGCCTCTTCGCATTTATAAGGTATTTTTCAGGAGCTAAATCGAATCCATGCAAGCCCCAGACCTCCAGCCCGCCAGCAACACCAGCGTCTCCAAACGCCCGGAAACCCCGGTCAAACCCATCGAACCCGGCAAGCTCATGAGCGGCGCCGAAATGCTGCTCGAATGCCTCGCCCGCGAAGGCGTCGACGTCTTTTTTGGCTATCCCGGCGGCGTCACTATCCCCTTCTACGACTCCCTTTACGACCATCACATCAAGCACATCCTCGTTCGCCACGAAGAGAATGCCTGCTTCGCTGCCGAAGGCTACGCCCGCGCAACCGGCAAGGTCGGGGTTTGCTGCGCCACCTCCGGCCCCGGCGCCACCAACCTGGTCACAGGCCTGGTGGACGCCTTGATGGATTCCATCCCCCTCGTCGCCATCACCGGCCAGGTGCACTCCAAGCTCATCGGCAGTGACGCCTTCCAGGAAGCCGACACCTTCGGCATCACCCGCCCCGCCACCAAGCACAACTTCATGGTGAAGACTCTGGCCGAGCTCCCCCAGATCGTTCACGAAGCCTTCTACATTGCAGCCAGCGGCCGGCCCGGCCCCGTGCTCGTCGACATTCCGAAAGACGTCTTCCAGGCCCGCGGTCACTATACCCCGGTCGACACCATTCATCTCCCCGGTTATAAGGTGTTCACCGAAGGTCACACCGGCCAGATCCGCCGCGCCGCCCAGCTGATTCTCGAAGCCGAGCGCCCCATGGTCTACGCCGGCGGTGGCATCATCGCAGCCAATGCCTCAGCCGAACTCACCGAATTCGTTGAACTCGCCGACGCCCCTGCCGTCACCACCCTGATGGCTCTCGGCGGCCTCTCTGCGAGCCACCCGAATTACATCAGCATGCCCGGCATGCACGGCAGCTACGCCGCGAATATGGCGATGACCGATTGCGATCTTCTCATCGCCCTCGGCACCCGCTTCGACGACCGCGTCACCGGCAAGCTCGA
>JAUZEU010000721.1 GCA_030838885.1 Bryobacterales bacterium
TCAACCCGTTCACGGGAGAGTTCTATCGGGAAACTCTGCAGATGAGCCGGCTGACGCGCGAAATGTTCTGTCTGATGGAAGGGCGCCACGTTCATCCTTCAACGCTCTACCCGGGAGGCGTGGGCACCGTACCGACCGTTCAGCTATTTACTGATTACATGGTGCGGCTGATGAAGTACGTCGAATTCATGAAGAAGGTCGTTCCCCTGCATGACGATCTCTTCGACTTCTTCTATGAGGCTCTGCCCGGCTATGAGAAGGTTGGTCAGCGGAGGATTTTGCTGGGCTGTTGGGGATCATGGCAGAACCCGCACGTCTGCGATTACAAATACGAGAACATGGACACCTGGGGCAAGGCCATGTATGTCACGCCCGGTGTTGTGGTGGATGGCGAACTGGTCACCACCAATCTGGTCGACATCAATCTCGGCATTCGAATTCTGCTCGGCAGTTCGTATTACGACGATTGGGACAACGGCGAGATGTTCGTCAGGAACGATCCGCTGGGCAACCCCGTTGACCGGCGCCATCCGTGGAACCAGACGACCACGCCGCGGCCCCAAAAGCGCGATTTCGGCGGCCACTACTCCTGGGTAATGTCGCCACGCTGGTATGACAAACGGACAGGCGATTATCTGGCGCTTGACACGGGCGGTGGACCGCTCGCTCGTTTCTGGGCTACTGCGCTGGCCGGCATAGTAGACATCGGCTATGTGAAGGCGACCGGTAACAGCGTAAAGATTTACTTGCCGAAGACTGCGACCAAGCCGGAGAAAGAGTTCGAATGGAAGATTCCGAAGTGGAGCAATGCGCTGGAACGCGACCGCGCCCGCACGTACTTTCAGGCTTATGCGGCGGCTGCGGCTTTGCACTTTGCGGAAAAGGCCATGGGTGAACTCCATGCGGGGAAGACGCAAACCTGGCGGGAATTCAAGGTGCCCGATGAGGCTATCGGCTGCGGCTTCCACGAAGCAGTCCGCGGTGTACTCTCGCATCACGTCGTGATCAGAGAAGGCAAGATTGCGAACTACCATCCCTATCCGCCCACACCCTGGAACGCCAGCCCGCGCGATTCCTTCGGCACGCCCGGGCCCTACGAGGACGCGGTTCAGGATTGTCCGATCTTTGAAGAGAACGGGCCGGAGAATTTCAAGGGCATCGATATCATGCGTGCGGTGCGCAGCTTCGATCCGTGTCTGCCTTGCGGCGTTCACATGTATCTGGGTAACGGCCGGACGCTCGAAACGCGTCACTCGCCGATGTTTGGTGTACAGGCTCATTGACCGGCGTGTCGACACCCATGGTTTCTCAGCAGCGTCTGCAGCGAATTGAGGAGTTGATCGGGAAGTTCGAGAATTCCGCGGATCCGAGTACGCGTGCCGATGCCAAAAAACTGGTGCAGGCCATCATGGAATTCCATGGCGCCGCAATAGATCGCATGATGGAGATTATCGCCGCCTCCGAAGCTGAGCCGCCTGTCTTCGATCACTTCATCCGCGACGACCTGGTATCGAGTTTATTGCTGCTGTACGGGTTGCATCCGGTCGATCTCGAGACACGCATTGTCCAGGCGCTGGATAAAGTCCGTCCCATCCTGCGGGCTCAGGCGGCCAATGTTTACCTGCTCCGTATTAACGATGGGGAGGTTCATTTGAGATTCGAAGGCAAGCCGGCTGGTCATCTGAGAAACGCGATTGAAGAAGAGATCTGCAAGGCGGCGGCGGATGTAACGGCAATACACATTGACGGGCTTGAAAGCCTTAAGACGAACGACCTGGTTCAGCTAACCCTGTGACTTCCCTGGCCAGACTGCGTGAGTTCGGCCGCGAAAAGCCGGTGCCTGAGCGTTGCGAACTATGCAGCTTGCCACTGGGCGCCCGGCACGCTCACCTTGTGGAACCGGCTACCCGTCGCCTGCTTTGCGCATGCCAGGCGTGCAGCATTCTGTTCAGCGTACGGGGCCTTTCATCCCGGTACGCGAGGGTGCCGCGCGAAGGCAGATCCCTGGAGAATTTTCAATTAACGGACGCCGAGTGGGACGCTTTGATGATTCCGATCGATATGGCTTTCTTTTTCCGTTCCACTCCTGCCGGCAAAGTCGTTGCGATTTATCCTGGCCCGGCGGGCGCAACCGAATCGCTCCTGAGCCTGGGCGCGTGGGAAAAGATTGTCGAAAACAATCCGGAGCTGTCATCCATGGAGCCTGATGTTGAGGCGTTACTCGTCAACCGCATCTCCGACGAACGGAAATATTACATAGTGCCTATCGATCAGTGCTACAAGCTGGTGGGGCTGATCCGCACGCGGTGGCAAGGCTTTTCAGGAGGCTCGGAAGTCCGGCAGCAAATCAATATTTTCTTCGCCGAACTGAAAGAGCAATGTTGTGCCTGAACTGATGTTTCGAGTCGAGGGCGCCGAAGCTCATGCGTATGCAGCTGCGCCGCTGCTGGTTTTCAAGGTCCGGATCACCAACGCGAATCCTAAAGAAACGTTGCACAGTGTTTCGGTGCAATGTCAGATACAAATTCAGTCCGCGCGCCGACGTTACACGGCCGAAGAGCAACAACGCCTGACGGATCTGTTTGGCTCCCCCGATCGGTGGAGTCTCACGCTGCGCAACATGCTTTGGACACATTCGACCTTCGTCGTTCCCGGCTTTCAGGGTGTCACATTCGTCGATCTTCCCGTGCACTGCACCTTCGATTTCAATGTCGCCGCTACAAAGTATTTTGCCGCCATTGACGGCGGCGAGATCCCGATTCTGTTTCAGTTCAGCGGTACCGCGTTCTACGAAGCCGACGACGGCGCGCTTCAGGTAAGTCCCATTCCATGGAATCGTGAAGCGGAATATAAGTTACCGGTCGCCGTGTGGAAGCAGATGATGGATCTTTATTACCCAAACACTGCGTGGATGCATCTGCGCCGCGACGTGTTCGAGCGCCTTCTTGCTTACAAGACGCTCCATGGCATTCCTACGTGGGAACAAACCATTGAGCGCATGCTGCCATCATGAACTCCGAAATTGTCGAGAAAATCGCCGACGCTGTGCTGTATGAGGGGTACATCCTTTATCCGTACCGCGCGTCGGCGATCAAGAACCAGCAGCGCTGGAATTTCGGAACCCTAGGCCCGGATGAGTTCATGCAGACGGAGTGTCTGGTGGTTGGGACAGCGGAAACGGAGCTTGATGTGAAGGTTCGGTTCCTGCAGATGATCGCGCGTGAGGGTGAGGTGTGGAACGAGGGCGTCAGCCGTTCTGTGCAGCTGTGCCATATTCAACTCAACGGCCCCGAGCACACACAAGCATTTGAATTTAACCACGGTATTAAATTCAACAGCGACATTACAGGGACGGTTGGGATAACCTGCCTGATGCTGCGAGACCGGCTGTTCCGCGTGACCGTGCGCATCACCAACGGCAATCCGGTCACGGAGGGTACCCATGAGGCGACTCTGCTGCGTTCGCTGGTTTCCACCCACACCATTCTGAGCATCGGCCGGGTTGAACACAATCAGGGCGAGTTTGTCTCTCTACTCGATACGCCGGAGCAGTATCGAGAAGAGGCCGCGCAGTGTAAAAATTTTGGCACGTGGCCGGTTATTGCGGGGGAACAGGGCACGCGCGACACGTTGCTTTCCTCTCCGATCATTCTTTACGACTACCCGCAAATCGCGCCGGAAAGCGGCGGCGACTATTTTGACGGCACCGAGATGGATGAGATGCTGGCGCTCCGCGTCCTCACGTTGACAGACGAAGAGAAGCGTGAAGTGCGTGCGGGCGATGAGCGTGCCCGCCGTATTCTGGAACGGACCGAGATGATGCCGAACGATCACATGCTGAAACTTCACGGTGCGGTTCGCGGGATGAAGCCGGTCCAGGAGGAGCCTGCTCCCGAGAGCATTCGGGTCTTCGGTGTGGATGTAAAAAAAGGCGATCGTGTGCGGCTGTGGCCCAGGAAGGGCGGCGATATTTTCGATATGGCACTCGAGGGTAAGGTTGCGATCATCGATACCGTCGAGCAGGATTTCGAGAGCCGAGTGCACCTGGCTGTAGTCCTGGAGGATGATCCGGGAAGGGATCTGGGGGAATTACGGCAGCCGGGGCATCGTTTCTTCTTTTCGCCCGAAGAGATCGAACCGCTGGCACTCGAGGATCAAGTGTGATACCGGGCATACTCATCGCGGGAATCGGCAACATCTTCCTGGGCGACGATGCGTTCGGCTGCGAGGTCGTTCGCAAACTCTTGACGCGGCGACACCCCGACTGCGTGCGTATATTCGATTTTGGAATTCGCGGATTCGACTTGACGTACGCGCTGCTTGACGGTCCCGCCACGGTCATCCTGGTGGATGCCGTGCCGCGCGGGGAAGCTCCGGGGACGGTGTACCTGATCGAGCTGGAGTTCGGCACTCTGGACGAGGCTGATGGCGAACAGAACCTGGTTGAGATGCACGGCATGGATCCGGTCAGAGTGTTAGGTATGGTTCGGTCTATGGGCGGCGAATTCCATCGCGTTTTGCTGGTGGGTTGCGAACCGCTTACCTTCGGACTGGAAGAAGAGGGCGAGGGGCGCATCGGATTGAGCGGTCCTGTAGAAGCAGCCGTGGATGAAGCCGTGCGAATGATCGAGTCCGTGGTGGCAGACATAGTGGTAAGCGAACAAATGCAAAACGTGGAGGTAAGGAAATGAAGAGCGGTAGCATCATCGGGAAAGTGATGTTTGGAATCCTTGTTGCGGGAATCATCATGTCCCTGCCGGATATCAAACGCTACATTCGCATCAGCACTATGTAAGCGGCCGGATGCATGAACTCTCCATCGCGCTCAGTATTCTGGAAGGCGCTGCCGAAGAGGTTGAACGGCAGGGCGGGGGACGAGTGTATGCCATCCATTTGAAGCTGGGATCCCTCTCCGGCGTGGCGAAAGACGCTCTGATTTTCTCGTATAAGCTGGCGTCTGAAGGCACGCCATTCGAGGAATCGCGTCTGGTGATTGACGAAGTGCCTGTAGTCGTATTCTGTCCTGAGTGCCGGGCCGAACGGCGACTATCTTCGATACAGCAATTCTGTTGCGCCGTATGCGGGACGCCAACGCCGGATGTAGTGCGCGGCAGAGAGCTTGAGATAGCCGGACTGGAGATGGATGTATGACGGCGCAGCCTCGCATTGTTGAAGTCCGGCAGAAAGTGTTGCGGCGCAATGACGTTCTCGCCGGCGAGTTGCGTGACCGTTTCCGCGAGGCGGGTGTTTATGTCGTAAGTCTGGTCTCAAGCCCGGGTTCCGGCAAGACCGCTTTTCTCGAGAAAATTCTGACAATGATGGGGCGCCAAGCTCGCATCGCGGCTCTCGTCGGAGATCTTGCAACAGACAACGATGCTGTCCGGCTCGCGCGCGCCGGGGTGCCCGTGCGCCAGATTGTGACCGGAACAGTTTGCCACCTTGATGCTGTAATGGTCCAGTCGGCGCTGGAGGGTTGGAAGCTCGCCGAGCTGGATTATCTGTTCATCGAGAACGTCGGTAATCTGGTCTGCCCATCGAGCTACGATCTGGGAGAAAATTTGCGCGTGGTGCTGATGTCGGTGACCGAGGGCGAAGACAAACCTCTCAAGTATCCGACAATCTTCAACGGTGCTGACATCGCCGTAGTCACGAAGATTGACATCGCCGCTGCAGTGGAATTCGATTGGAATGCTGCGCGTGCCAATATACAGGCCGTGCGCCCGGAAATGGAAATCTTCAGAGTCTCAGCCCGGAGCGGTGAAGGATTGACGGAGTGGCTCGCAAGTGTGGAATCCCGCCGGGCTGCGAAAAACCGGCCAGGATAGTCCCCACGGCCGGGCAAATTGGTCTGTACAAAATCGAAAAAGACCGGGAGTTCTTCCAGTTGATCCGTTTCGGGTCAAAATGATTTCGGTTAGGCAGCCAGTGCCGCTCGCCAGATTTCCGCGGGCCTGCAAAGAGGCCGCCGAATTTGGCGACCCTGAACTGGTTCTTTCCTGATCTTCTCTGCCCATTCGATGCCGCCGATTACAACCGCGGCGGTTCCATGGTTTGCCCTCTGAGCGCAAGTGCGATCGAAATCATTGCAGGGTAGCCGCCTGCAGAGTGACATTGCCGCCGTTATTGTCATTCTGGGTAAAGGTGATCACCAGTTGCTGTCCGCTGCTTCCGGCCTTATAGGTGAAGCTGTAAGCTCCTCCGCTGACGCCGGCCTGGTTACTCAGGCTGGTATCCACATAGTCCGGTGCACTGCCGTCACTCAGGTGCGCGA
>JAUZEU010000769.1 GCA_030838885.1 Bryobacterales bacterium
ATCCGTGCCTCCACATCAGCTATAAGAACTTCGACCTGAAGCAATATTTCAAAGAAGGGCGCGGGTGCCGGACCGAAGGAACCTTCCGGGACCCGAACGATTTCGGAGTCAACAAAGGATTATCGAATCTGCCCTACCTGCAGAAGCTGGGACGGTCCGGGAACATGCCGCAGCTTTCCGTGCTGACGCTGACCTCAGATCATACAACGGCACCCGACCGGGTTCGCCCACGCCGCGCGCCATGGTGGCGGACGACGATCTTGCCCTGGGCCGCATTGTGGAAGGAGTTACCCGGAGCCGCTTCTGGGCTTCAACGCTGGTGCTGGTGGTGGAGGATGACGCACAGAACGGGCTCGATCACGTGGATGGGCACAGAACGGTCGCGCTTGCGATCGGTCCACACATCCGGCACGGTGTGGTGGATTCGAATTTCTACAACCACTCCAGCATGATCCGAACCATTCAGGACATCTTCCGGATTCCACCGCAAACGCGGTTTGTCGCTGCCGCACGGCCGATGACCAGCCTCTTCATGGCTGGCACGGATACGAAGACTTATACTGCCCGGAAACCCAATGTGGCTTTCGATGAGATGAATCCGCCGCTGAAGGCGTTACAGGGGCGTCCGCGATGGGCTGCACAACAATCTCTGACGATGAACTGGCATGATCCGGATGATGTGCCGTCCGACGTTCTGAACCGCATCCTGTGGTGGAGCAGCAAGGGCTATGACAAAGAATACCCGCAGGCTACCGGGAAGAACGCAAAGACGCGGGACAACTCGAATTACTAAGCGAGCCGCAGCTGCAATTCGAGGCGGCGATTGCTGGCGGTTTCCAGGAATCCCTCGCCGTTCGGCGTGCCGGCGATCTGGTTGGCCCGGACGAACAAGGGCGAGCCGATATTCCCAATGATCGGGCCGGTGTTTGTATGATTCAGCAAATTGCGCCAGCCGGCCGTTAAGTACTAATATCGGTAGCTATTCCGGCTCGCCTTTCGACGGATCGGCGTCTGCTTACGTCGCCCTCCACCCGCGCCAACCTGTGCTCGAAGGCAATGCTAGAGAGGGTGTTCAACGAGAAGGGGCCGGTGAGGAGGGAACAATTTGCCGTACGGCTTGCTGCGGCCAAAACCGACGAAATCGGCGACCGAGATGTACTCGGTCGGTTGCATCTGCCGCAGCCGTTCAACTGTCCAGTAAACCTCACCCTCGACGCTATCCGTTTCTGTTGACTTCGGGCGATACGGCTTAGCCTCATGCCTGTCAGGCTCGAGACGGACGTATCTGGCGTGCCAAGTGGCCTTGCCCTCGAATGAACCTTCCGGGTGTGATTGGTAGATGTAGACATCCACAGGCAATCCTGCTCGCTTCTGGTCCGGCTCGTTGAACAATTCCCAGGCTTTGGTTCCGAAAGCTCCTTGCCCGTCGGGCGTCACGGTTTCAAGAGCCGAATGGAGGTGGACACGCGGAACCGGAGCAAGCAGCGCAATGTGCGCGACGGTTTCGTTTCCCATGTAAATCACTTGTAGTATGATGGCGAGTCTGTCTCCCGGTACCGGGGAGGGCTGGGCGGATCGAAGGCGGATTGTCGACGGTCGGGGAAAACGCGCATCAGTACCATCTCGCTCGGCCTTAACAGTCTCGCCTCGAAGGCGGCGTTCACCAGCTCAGGCAAATTTCTGAGTCGTGGTTCTCTTGTCCCAACCCTGCTGGTGAGCAAATTTGAGCGCTGATTTAAGCCACCAGCTCGGTTCTTTCTGATTCATTTCCTCGAACGTGACGGCTTCGGGCCAGCGCAAGACTTCTGCGACCCGCGCATCGATGGCACCCAGCTTCTTCATGAATGACTTGCTCAAAGCCAGGTCTTGCTGAAAGGCACGGCAGAGCTCGCTGAAGAGAAAGATGCCGTAGATTTGGCCGTAGGCAGAGATAGTAGCGCGAGAAGTTGATGGTGCTGAAGTGGCCCTTTCGCGGCTCTTCACCCCAATCGCTTCGGAGGGCGATACGGGGATTGAAATGCACGACGTCGAAGGTGATGCGGTAAAAGTAGTTGTAGATCGGCCGCAGCCCGACTCTATTTGACATCTGCTCGACTGGTGGCAGCTTCCCCTTGTTCGGGGTCCAGACGCTTTGTCCTGGCTATTTCGTCCATGCGATCTCTCTGCTGTGTGACGCGTTCGGGTTTCGGGCGGAACTTGATGATTGGCTGGAACGGCCGAACTGCCTGGAAAAACTTGGCCTGTTCATCAACGGCCTTTTCTAACGCACGAGCCATCTCAATGGCGATCACATCGTCTCGAGCGCCGGGCGAAAGCTGCCCGATCAATTTCAGCGCGATTAGATCCTCACACGTTCCCCGTAGAGCGGACGCCAGAAAATAACAGCCTTCGTCAGCTCCGTCCGGCTTGATGCCATTGCAGTATCTCGCGTACTCGAAAGCCTTAGTGAAGCTGGCGCCAAGGAGGCTCATGAACATGCCCTCGCCGACAAGATAATACTACGCTTTTTTGGCGGACTCCTCCTCAAGCTAGGGCACGCCATTTGACCACCATACCCGGCGAGCAACGAACCTTACTTCGCCACCGCAGTATTGTCCAGACCTTCGCCTCATGCCATGACAATTCGGGCGCGCCGCGCCAGCAAAGGCTGACTTCGCGCCCTGTGCGCTAACGACTGCGGGCGCTCATGCTCTTCTTCGGTCGATACCAGTGGTTGTTTCGGTCCTCCCTCCGCATCCAGGATCTCCACAAGCTTAGACGCAGGCACGGCGAATTAGCTTACAAACTTCTGGGACAGAGGACTAAGTGAAGAATGATTAAGTTACCGCCGCCCCGGTGCTGTCTGGCTCGCAGGCCCCGGAAGCGGGCCCGGCGGATGAGTGATACTGCCTCGATAAGCTTCATCGATGGCCACATGATGGGAGTCCATGGTTGTTCCGGTAGCCCGCTGCAGTGCAATTTTCGCCTTAATGTAGGCGCCTTTGGAAGCGACCTCTGTTGAACGGGCTTGTGCAAGGTAGTTTTGATATTGGATCACGGTGAGGTTTGTGGAGAGCCCGACGGCAAACGTCTGCTGTTCCACACTAACGGACTGCTCCTGAAGACGGCGCGCCTCCACCGCCGCGTCATAAGCGGCACGCGCCTGTCGCAAAGATTCCTCAGCATCGGCAACCTCCAGGCGCACCTGATCCTCCAGCTGCTGGCGGCGCACCTGGGCCTGCCTGACCTGGAGTTCATCGCGCACAGCATCCGCCTGGGCGACCCGATTCCGCAGGGGCAGCGTTAACTGCAGCCCAACTTCGTAGGACGGGAAGTCGCGTCGAAAGAGCTGTCCCAACACCGTCCCATAGCCGCCGAGATTCACGCTTCCGGGGATCGTGCCGGCCAGAGGATTCAGATCGCCTGCCATGCCACTGTTCTGGACAGTTCCCACCAGATCCAGACGCGGTTTCAGTGCGTTCAGCGAGCCCTGCAAGCTGATTTCGGAATTGTCAACCTGAAGGCCAGCACCCGCCAGATCCGGACGATTTCGGAGCGCCTCGCCGACCAGGTTCTCGACCGACGCAGGTGTTTCCTGGTCAGGAACCGAGAGCGTGTCCAGGGGAATAATGTGGGCCGTGAGCAGTTGCGGGTTCGCGAGTCCCCCGCGGGTGATCGCCGTCTTCACAATCAATTCCTGCTGCCGTACCAGACCTTCCGCCACGATGAGTGCCTGGCGGCTTGCAGCGACCGAGGCGTTTGCGCGGGTGACTTCGATAGGCGCCTGGGTGCCTTGCTCCACCTGACTCCTGTTGTCCTCGTAAAGCCGCTCTGCCAGACGGAGAGATTCCTGCTTTACCTTGAGGTCTTCATTGAGGCTGACAAGATCCGTGTAGAGGCGGGCGACACCGGACACGGTGTCAATCACCTGCTGCCGGAAAACAAGGTCGGCGACTTTTCGGCTGTTCCGCGCTATGCGGATGTATCGCTTGTTCAAACTGGGGCCGAAGCCCTGCAGGAGCGGTTGCGTGATAGTGAAGCCCAGGCTCGAGTTGACAAACGGATTGTACGTGTAGCGTGTGGCGTTCGTGGAATACCGGCTGTTGTCGAAGTTGATACTGATCTGAGTTCCGGCTGAGAGACCTACGTTCATACCAACGTTGGCGTTCAGGGCGTTCTGGGCTAACCAATTCGTGCCTGTAAGAACGGTGCTGTATTCGGGAACTGTCAGGTGCTGCCCGTTCACCTGAGCGGATATCGCCGGATCGTATTGAGGGATGGCAGGACCGGTCGCCATGGGGATGGTACCGATTACTGACAAGTCGTTCTGCTGTTGGCTGATCAACGCAAGGTCCGAGAAATTCGTGTTCACGGTGGGACCGGGCGTGGAACCGGATGTGAGGTTCGTCAAGAGCGGCCCGTTCGGACCGCCGATACCGGGAGGAAGTTCATTTACCAGCAGGCTTAAGCCACGGAGTAGTCCGCCTCCGCGGGCCCGCAAGAGATCCGTGTCCGAAATCTTCGGCAGTAAACGTTCCAGTTCAATGTCCAGATTGTTTTCAAGGGCAACTGCGATGGCATCATCGAGCGACAAATAGAGTTGCCCGGCGCGCATCAGGTCAAAAATCCGTTGGGAATTCTGCAAACTCACTGGCGAGACTTCCGGAGGTCTGTAGGGGCTGACGAACCGGCTGAGTAAAGTTCCTTTCGAAGGCCGGATTTGCGGCGTTCGATCATCCGTCCTTTTCTCGCCGCTCTGTGCGGGCGCGAACCCCGAGGCGAAAATCAACAGGAGCGCAGAATAAATGAGGAATCTCATGGCCTATTTACTTGTACCTGGGGCTGGTTTGCCTGACACTGCCATTTGTACGATCGCGCCATCCTTCACGACATCACCGGGGTTGACCGCCACGTAATCACCATTCTGCAGACCATTGAGGATTTCAAGAGTAGTGCCATAGTCTCTGCCTGGCTGTACCTTCTGGAAATGAACGCTTCGTGCACGCGCCAGCAGAGCCTTATCCATTCCCGACGACACAGCCTTTTGCGACTCCGACTGGCTGAGCGACTGCAGCACCGCCACGCTGGTTCCGTTTGCCTCTACGACGAGGGAAGCGTCAGGAACAAGCAACGGTGGAACCGCCCGATAGGTGGTTAGCCGAACCGTGGTATACATTCCGGGCAGCAAGGTCCCCGTGGGGTTGGCGACCTGTACCTCCATTAGCAGCGTTCGGGATGCGGCATCCAGCGAGCTTGAGGTGCGGGTGATTTGGCCTGGATACAACCGGTTTGGAAATTGCTCGACACTAACGCTCGCCCGCTGCCCGATATGGATGCCGGATGCCTCACTCTGCGGCAGCGAGACGAGAACTCTCAGCGTGCCGATCTGCGCGACGCGAAAGATTTCGCCACTGCCCGGAACATCAGAAGGGCCAGCCGGATTTGACTTGGCGGGCCCCTGCGGCGATCCCGTACCTGAGATGAGCGCGCCCACATCAACATTTCTCGCTGTTACGATTCCCGCGAAAGGCGAAGTGACTTTTTCGTATCCCTGAAGCGTTATGAGTCTGTCCAATGTCGCCTGGCTGGCACCAACAGCTTCTTTCGCCGCCACGACGTTCTTCTCGCCGGCCGTCACATTCGCTTCGGACGTCTTAGCGGCTGTCGATTGCGTATCGCCGGCCTGACGTGATATCGCACCGGTCTTAGTGAGTACCTGGTACCGCTGCCATGTGAGCGCCGCAAGATCCCGGGTTGCTATCAGTTGCTGCAGTGTAGCTTCCGCCTGGCCGAGCTGACCCTCTGCCTGCGCCAACGCAGCCTGGGCCTGCGTCACCTGTTGATCAAGATCGGGAGCGTCGATTTCTGCCAACAACTGTCCCGCAGAAACCCGGTCCCCGATGTCGACATAGCGTCGTTTCAGATACCCGGCGGCGCGGGCGTAAATGTATGCCTCAGTGATCGGTGTGATGCTGCCGGGGAAAGGTACGTCGGTCTGATTTGGGGCTCGCGTGACGATTGCGGCGCTGACAATGGGCGGCGTGCTCGCTCGCCTTGCTGCCGTGCTGTCGA
>JAUZEU010000778.1 GCA_030838885.1 Bryobacterales bacterium
AGGCGTCTGCTTCGGCTTCGGTATCTAAACAAGGAACGTATTGTTGAACCACACGATTACGGGGTTCACAACGGCATCGCCAAGCTTTTTGCTTATCAGGTTCGCGGCGAAAGCAGCCAGAAGCTTCCTAACTGGCGATGGATAGTAACCGATCTGATCTCCGATGTTGAACTGCTTAACGAGACCTTTCCGGACGTGCCACGAAATCGGGCAAACATCACAAATGGGACAGGCTGTTCATCAGAGTGAAACCGGCCAATCAGGACTAGATTTTACGGTAGAAACAACGGCGTACTGTCCAGCTTGACTCGGTGTGCCATCAGCCTCGCCATCATCCGCAGCATGGAAGTGCCGCTTGACTGCCCCTTCAAATCGCAGGGGATTGCCGCGTGCGGTCTGTCCCGCAGGATTTTTTCAATCCAGGTACAGCAGTTCCGCCGTCCACCGGCCTCAATGAACACCTTGGGGCCGCTGGCGTAGACATTGCGGATCAGGCGCGGAAAGTCCACTACACGGCAGTAGGCCTCGGCCGTTGTGTGAGCAGGCGATTCGGTTGCAAAATCAATTGGGCGGCAGGTCGCGGACGTAAAGAACTCGATTTCCGGTACGCTCGCTGCCGTTAGCGAATGGATCTTGACCAGATTCTGGTACTCGCCACGCGTTACGTCACAGTGCATCGTCACTGGAATCGGCACAGGGCTTGCGACGGACGCGCCGATCCGTTCCAGTGCGCGCCGGCAGCCTTCGCGTTCCCCCGCGATCACGACTTCACCCGGTGTGTTGATGTTGCAGATGTACACGTTTTTTTCGGGGCGAATGGCGGTGAAGGCTGCTGCAGCGGTGGTGCGCACTGTCCAGGAGTCCCATCCAACCGTGGCGCCAACAGGCAGACTCCATTGCTCGCGGATCGAATCCATCGGGCCCTGCAGCCTGGTTCGGTAGGTGGGGATTCGATCCAGCTTCGCCGCCAGTTCGGTCGGGTCAGGCCACACGCCGAGACACGTCAGCATGATCGCCTCTCCGAAACTATACCCGCACGCGGCACGCGGCTGGATCCCGAACAACTCCCGAAGCAGCCAGGTGAAAGCGAGCGAAGTGCTGATCGCGCACTGGCCCAGCATCACGACGTCACGGTAAAACGGCGCTTCATCCGTGGCTTCGACCGGGTACATCTCGTCCATGTGAAGGTAGTGCGCCGCTTGCCCGCGTGCCAGCTTTTCAAAGCGATCCAACAACGGCGGTGAGAGCGAGAAGAGATCCGAGCCTAAGCCGGGATACGGGCTGGCAATTCCAGGATAAACGAAAGCCACACCATCTGCACCGAGAGGCGTGGGGACGAAACTGCTGCCACCCGGTGTCTTCCACTCGACCCCGGTTTCCATGGCTCGCGGAATACCGATGAGCGCGAGTTCGATCTCTCGCTGCAGTTCCACGGGATTACGCGCCAGAAGGACGGCAGCTAACGGGGCATCGCCCGCACTGTCACAACATTGGCTGCGCAGCCGCTCCATGATCTTCGCCGCACTCGCTCCGGCAAACGGGTACAGCTTCAGTTCGCGATACGGGAAGGTGGACCGTACCTGCGGGCGCTCAGCAGCGGGCGCGTCGATCCAGGGCCGTGCCGTGAACCGCGAGGGCCCCGCCGGCAGGTACCGATACAACAGCTCCAGCTCAGGGTCGTCGCCACCCGCAAAGAAGCGTTTTGATCGGGCTGCGAAATCCATTACTCAGTCGGTGCGATGCGGAGCGCGAGCTTATCCATTTTGTAGATGCGCAGGCCATCCGCCCAGAGAGATGCTTCGGCGCGAATCGTCACGCCAGATGCATCGCGGACCACCTCTTTGACCTCGACTTCCGATTCCATCAGCTTCGCCACGGGAAACACCTGGCCGCGGTATTTGAAATCGGATTGCTCGACATACTCAAAGTGCGGATTCGAAAACCCTTTATCGAGTTCGTGGTGAATCGCATAGAACTCCAACGTCTGGAAGATCGCTTCAAGGCCGAGTGAGCCTGGCTGCACAGGGTCCTGATAGAAGTGTGCGCGGAAGAACCAGTCGGTCGGAGTGACGGTCTTCTCGGCGCGGATACGTTTATCCCAAAGCCCGGTGATCCGGTCGATCATCAGCATGTTCCCGCGGGGCATCATGCGTGGCGGATTGGCGCGCAGTTCCAGCCGGAAGTCGGATGGAGCATTGTGGATCGCCAGTTCCTGCTCGTTCGCAGGCAGGCCGGCTTGTCTGACCAGGTGTTCGGCGCGGAAGTAGCCGAAGCTGGTGACAGCGTCCAGAATCGGCTTGCCGTTCAGGGTTGTGTGGACCTCGAAGAACTGAATGGTCATGCCGCCTGAACTCGAGACCTTTGTCATGGTCGAGCGGGTCTTCAAAGTGCCGCGCGCGGCGGGCACTGGATTGTGTACGGTCAGCGTGCCATCCAGGTTGCGGAAGAAAACCTCCACATCGGAGCGCAGCGCCGTGCCGCAGTAAGAACCGAGCCAGCCGCATGGCTGCAGCACGGATTCGATCAGAACGCCGAACGGCATCACGGCGGTTCCGTTATCACGGAAGAACCATTCCGAACCGTCCACGTCCAGTTCCGAGGTGAACCAGGTGCCCGGTTTCTCCACGCCAAACTCGCCGGATACGCTCGTCACGCGGGTTACCAAATGGTAAGGCGGGCTGGGCAGGCGAGGCAGCCTCATGCCGTGCTCGAACCGCTCGAACGGCGCGCCCATAGCGAGGCTGGGCGGACCAACGGCGCAGTGCAGCAGAGCGGTGTAGTCCTGCGGGATGCCATTCATGATCGCCACCGGCGTCGGATCCGGCGGCAGCGTCATGTAGTTCGGATCGTTGTCATGCGGGTAGCCGGGGATCAGTTTCAGGCCCAGCCGCTTACAGTGGAAAGCCTTCAGTCCGTCGACGGTGCAGAGCACGTCGGCCCAGAGAATGGGCTGCTGACCATCGGCCAATTCGTCGATGAACAACTCGTATTCCAGCAACTTCGAGGACGGGATAACCTGGCCGCGGCAGCGCAGTTGGTAAGCGGTATCCTGCACCACTTCGAAGCGCCAGCCATCCCGGAAAAGCGTGAGCCCGAGCGCCTGCATGTAGAACGACATAGCCTGCAGGCAGCCATCGATCATCAGGGTGCCGGGCATGCATGGGTCGTCTTTGAAGTGCGGGGCGAAGAACCAGGCTTCTGGCGTAATGGCGAGTTCGGCTTTGAGATGACCGCGCTTCCATGGACCGCCTGTCAGATCGAGCTTCGTGACCTTGTCGAAAAGGACATGCTCAGGAGCACAGAAGCCGGGGCCCCGCTGGTGCGGGCCGGCGAATTCGAAGCCTTTGCCGAAACATTCCCAGGCCTGTCCCGCAGCGGCCAGGCGCAGATTCTCGGTAGTGTAGCTGGTCGGGACGTCGGGAACTTTCGGCTTGGGAGCTGGAGCGTCCGGCGTAGGGCCGGTGGTCTCGGGATCCCAGAGAACGCCGTTTGACCCGGCGAGTTCTTCGTCAGTAAAGAAGCCGGCTTGCCCGTTGTGGACAGACAGCCGCACTGTGCCATTCACCCGTGTATCGGAGTGGAAGAAGAACAGGCGAACCGGGCCTTGTTTGGCGTGCCGGTCGATGTGGATTTCGTGGCACAGCGTGTCGCCGACCTGAGGTGCGCCGCCGTGGAAGGTGAGCTCGCAGCCGAGCAGGCGGTAGACGCGCTCGCCTTTCATCTCGAAGTCGACGCCCAGCCAGGAAATGAGCAGGAGGTCGGCCTGGCCGGATTCGACCAGGATGCCTGCCGGGATCCGGTCGCGGAAGACGAACCATGAGTCGCGGGTAATGTCTGTTTCGGTGTGGATGGCGCCAGTGCCCATGCTGCGGGCTTCGGCGTCGATGGACATGACTCGGTCGGCCAGAAGCAGCGGCGGCATCGGCATGCGGACCAACCGGCGGAATTGGTCGATCGGCGCGAACTCGGGTCCAAGGAGGTCGGAGATGGGGCCGGAGGCGATTCGCTCGAGATCCTGACGGGAAAGCCAAACGGATTTCGGCGTGGCAGCTGGTGCGATTGCCACCGCTACCGTTCTTTGGGGAAGCGCTGACAGGTATGCTCGTTGGGACCGAGCCAGGAATTCAGCGTGGGTGGCGGCTCCGGCTTGCCCGATGAACTCGTGGTGGGCGCGGGTGAGGGCGGCGGCGTGCTGGCGGAACAGGGCAACAGGTCGCGCCTGTTGGATGGGCGCAGCCTCCTTTTCGATTTGCACGGCCGGCGCGTGAGCGGCGAAGGTCAGGCGCTTGCCGGGGATAACTGGCTTCATTAGTTCGGAAGGATCTGGTTTATGTCGATCAAAGACTCGGGCGAGGTCGGGGCTTGCTCCGGCAGCGATCAGTTGAGCGACCGCGTTGGCGGCCTGGCGGAGCGGGTCGGCGGAAATCAGGTCGAGCGAGACGGCGACGTGTTCCCGGTCGCCCAGGATCCGGCGAATGGAGGCGGTGCAGCCACCCTGCGGCCCATGCTCGACGAAGACCCGGACGCCGTCATTCCAGGCCTGTTCGATCAAAGCCGGGAAGTTCAGCGTATCGAGCGCCTGTTTGGTGAGGGCATCGGCGATGCTCTTTTTCGTCAGCTTATAGGGCTTGTTGGAGGCGTGGGAGTAGAAGCGGATTCCGGCCGGGGCGGTGGTCTTTCGGGAGTGCAGCTTCCGCCAGGTCTCCTGCCAGCGGGCGAATTCCGGGCAATGGACGACCAGATCGTAATGGACGCGCTGGGCACGATTTGCTGGAAGCCCGTCGGCGTGGCCAGCCACAATGTACTCGCCTTCGGAGTGGATGGCGGTAAGGCGAAGCTGCGGGTTGGCGGCCAGGATCTGCTGGAGTTCAGCTTCCGGGACTGCCAGGCGCCAGGTCTGCCACCCCGATTCGGCCATTTCTTCGAAGATATG
>JAUZEU010000788.1 GCA_030838885.1 Bryobacterales bacterium
ATTGAATTGCCGAAAGCGGACGATCACCCAGGTTCGCAAAGCTTGATTCGGATTTGTAACAGGAATGGGCAAAGAGAGCGGCTATTTAGGGTGTTGCGGCAGCACTTTAAGAGCGCGGCTGCTAAGCGCTGGTAAGCCTGACAGCGGAGCCGTCACTTCTGACACCGATGTTCAAGACGGTGTTGCCAAAGCCCGCGAACTTCATGAATGATTTCCTCGCGGATTCTGTCGAATTCCTGCCGAAGGCTTGTTAGGTCGTCCCGGCTATCCTGATCTATTGCGTTACGAACACCGGCTGAAACTGCACTCAGTTCTTCTGCCAAACGGCAAAGCCGGTCGATAAAAGATACCTGTTCAGGACAAATTCCCACGTGAGATAACGCATGGTCGGAAGCCGGAGGTACTTGGATTTTGCTTTCAATTATGTCATCTGAATTACCAGACGATGGCATGATTTACTGTAGCAGGGCTTCTATGTAGCCCCGCATGGAAAATCGTGCGCTTTCTTTCACCAGTCCGCAAACGCGAGCCCGGATTTCGGCCTTGGCCCCGCTGAGCCTGAAAATCATCATCAGGATCCTGCCGCGGCCGGCTTCGATTGCGAGTGGGCTGCCTCGTGGCCCTGCAGAAGCAGTCGGGCTTCCTCGCAACGGGCTCGCGAACTTTGGCACGCCTCCCTCAGTTGCAGGTACTGGACCCGGTGAGCGGTTTGTCTGAGCGCCATCAGAGCGTTCATTGCTGAAAAATAAGCCTGCCAAAGCGAGTCGTATTGTTTTCGCAGTTGCTCACAATCGCTGCAATCCATAACAATGCGCTTCCCTTGTAGATTTTTCTTGGACGATGTTCGTAAACGCAGGAGTCGTAAGCGAACGCGGCCCGTTTAGTCCGGAGGCTAATGAAACAGGCCGCGCCACGCACTCCCGTTCTGCCCGAACAAGAGCAACGGGCGTGCCAATGATTGTGGCTCGTGGGAAGTGTCGCAGCAGAGCGCAATTGTTGATTATCGTCAACATTTTAATGTTGTTATCCAGCGAAATCAGGTGGTTTCTCCCCGCTGATCTGCACAGGGGCGCAGCATCCCCGTCGACCAGGAGAATGGAAGTGTCAGCCGCTGGATGACGGCCGTGCCACAGGCGCTAACGACCACCGGCGCTTGCACCCAACGCCTTCGCGATGGTGCCCTGACATTGCACGATAAGGGCCATCTTTCAGGATGTTCCTTGTCAATGGTTCGGCTCAGAGTGGTTCGGCTCAGAGCAAAGGGCCGGCTGAACGCCCTCGTGCGAAGGCCAGCGTAGATCGAATTTTGGCTGTACTCGTTGGCAACGAACGGCCAGAATTGAATTCCACGAGCAAACGGCAACTGGTCGACGAACCGTTCCGAAGCAGCCTGGAGCACGCACTCGCGGCTATAGAAGAATCACGGGCTCGTTGAGTTCAGGTCAGCCATAAACCCTCGGAGGGGCAAACGTGAGGCACGATTGGTGCTTCGGTCGCCACAACCCTCGTCCTGATGCAAGACTGCTCCGTCGGCGGTGAAGAGACACGGCTCTTTTCCCGTGTTCCATGGTGCGTTGCGTGTTACGAAGCCAGGGCCGGAAAGAGCGCAAAGCTCGGACCCTCATTAACTCCACCGCGCGCAATCAGACCCAGAGACGTGCGCCAGCGACTTCTAACGGCGCGGCTGGGGCGGCCATAGGAGAGATTGTCCCGGATGTTCAAAAGGTGTTGGTCGCTTCGCCTGAGATCGACCTCGACGCTTCTTTTACAATGCTGGAGACGGTCGAAATTGCCCCTTCGAGGAAACACGTCGGAACAACCCTTGACCGGGTTCGACGCGCGCTGCAGGTGGTCAGGCGCGTCGGGACCAGAATTGAAGATCCTGCAACGCACGCGACTATTCACAACAGGGCAGACGGATTGGAGCTTCGGCTGGAAACCTTCCCCGTGTAAACCCCGCGACCAGCGGGCAGGAGATGCGCTTCGTGGGTCTGCCGATCCTAAGCCGGGCAAACAAGAATGCTGTCGTACTTTGGAATAAAATGTGCTCTTGGCCCACAAGTGGATACTCCGGGACTTGGCTCAGCACTCTTATTCTCGGACTTGGAGTTAGCGAACACTTTTCTGGACGTTGCCGCAGCGCACGGGCTCAGGGATCAAATCAGAATACGAAACATTGCTCATGCTGTGAAAACATGGGCTGATGTCACCCGCCTGTGCGCTCGAGCGTCAATCGGCGACTCTGATCGACTGCAGATAGAGATCAGCCTTTCGGCTCTCAAAGCGCGGATAGACGGAATGGCTCCATAGAGACCCGCTGTTTCAGCACTCGTGCTCCCCAATGTGGCACCCCAGATCCAGTCGCGCCGTTAAGTCGCGATTCTGGCCCGCTCTCCGTTCCCGGGTATCTCCCATAAGATCTGCGCGTTACTGGGCGGTCCTCAAGGCTTTATGATCTCCGAATGAGCGAGCACGGAGTTTGCATACGCCTGTATCAGGAGATTTTCAGAGGATGTCTCTAAAGTTGAACCGGTAAGCCTTCCTTAGTGGTTGCCGCGCGCCTGACTACATCCTGCGGTTTGGCCCAATAGAGATGCCTGCAAACCTAGCACTCCATCTTTTGCCAACTGGCCTTCCATAGAGCGAGGCGCTCCCATGCACTCCTGCGAACGCGTGTACCTGTCTTCCTGTTGCACGCAGGACATGGGGTCGCGGATAAATCAATTGCGATCGGCACGACAGTCCAAAGATACCGCGAATAGCTGCCCATCCTCAGCGGCAACGTACCGGTACGGTAGCTGATCAGCCCGCAACTGCTCCGTAATTTTTCCGCAACTCGCGCGAGCGAACCGCCGAGCAAAGGCATGCCGATTGCTCCAGTGGCGAAGCGCCTGGGCCACGCAAACGCCAACATCACTCTTTCGATTTATGCGCTCGAAGCCGACGAGCTCGCAGCGGCGAATATCCTTTTTGCGGGGCTGTACAGGGGATTTAGGTATGGGATGTTCTGAATGCGCCCGCCTGGCGTGCGAATACGAACGGCTCGACCGTCTCCATGCGGGCGCCGTGCACTCGCTGAATGCTCAGCCAGTAAACGACGGGATTGTTGAGCACAAGCGTCTTCGAGTATCCGCAAACGAAGCCTGGCTGTACGCTGAGATTGGCAGGCTTGAACTTCAGAAACATCGGGACGTTCACCACAAGGCGAACTGAAGATAGAGGACCATCCAATTACACCCGGCGGTTGGCCTTTAGCCTTCGCCCAGCAGCCCGCCGCAGCAGCTACCGAAACTATCGCGCTCCGTTCGGCAACCGTGTTCCGCGCGATGTACGGCGAAGCGTCGGGCCAGCTTATCGATTTGCTTGCGAGTCCCGTTAACCTCTTCTGTAAGGGCGGTCAACTCACCCGAATCATTCCGTTCAACGGCCTCGCGAACTCTAACTGAAACAGCGTAAACATTCTCGACGCAGACACGAACTTCATCGATAATTGCCTGTTGCCCGACGCAGCAGATGGCCGAGCCCGCTTCGCCTGCATCAGCCTTCATGAACCAAGTAGACATCAAGGAGATGTAAAAGTCTTGTAAAAGATATCTAAGGTTGTAAGTGTTAGTACTCGGGACTGCACTCGCGGTTACTTCATTATCATCCTTTGCCCTATCCTGTGGAACTGACGGGCAAGTAACGTGTGCTTTGATACACTCGTTTGCTGGTGGGCCAAGCGCCTCATCCAGTACTCGATTTAGCAGGCACAGTGGCTACATTGGGCCTCCCGTCTCAATCCTCAATTTGGCTGGCCCCGCCAGGGACGTCCCATTTTGGATTCAACAGGGCCGCGCGCAGGCGGAAAGCCCTCCTGGCTTCAAAGTGTTCGGGGCTGGCCGGGATCAAGCCGGTAAGCGGCCACAGACACGAAATCCGGCTTCACGACAAAAAAAGAGGCGTCTGACGCCCTTCGCCAGGCGATTCTCGATTTCGAAGCGAAACGTGCTGCCGTGCCAATGGTCGAACTCCCATCCATTGCAACTTTCTTTGATCGCTGGATGGTTGAACACGCGGGCCGCAAGTGCGCTCCGAAGACCATCGAACCATACGCGGAACTCGGCGCCTATGCAATCCGGCAAGCGGTCGAGGTTGCCGGTGAGCTTGGCCTTTTGGGAGATATCCCGCTCGACAAGTGCGGGCCGATGCAAAGGAGTTGATGATCAACGCGCTGCGCGATCGCGGTGGGCAGAAGACGAAGGTATGCCCCGAAGGTCGCCCGCTGTCCCGGAAGAGTGTTCGCCATATTGCGTGCGTCGTCCACGGCTGCTTCGGAAAAAGCAGTCACCCTGGCAGATGATTCCGCTGGACCCGATGGATGGCATCGAAGTTCCGAAGCTGACGAAGAAAGCGCCCCGGATGGTGGAGAAGGGCGGGGTAGGGAAGTTGCTGGAGCGTGCTCGGGAAACGCGACTGTACCCGCTCATTCTGCTCGGTCTCGCCACTGGCGCCCGCCGGGGCGAACTGCTGGCCCTGCAGTGGCCCGATATCGACCATGAAACCGGGCTGATGAGCCTCACGAAATCGCTGGAGCAGACTAAGGCTGGGTCTCAGGGTCAAGTGCGCGAAGTCAGAGAAGCCGCGCCGGCTCTCTGTGCCGGCGGCGCTCGACGCGCTTCGCGAGCATCGCGTTCAGCAGGACCGGGATCGGGACATGTTCGGGTCCGACTACCAGGAGAATAACCTCGTATTCTGTCGGCCCGAAGGCGGCTGCTATAGCCCGGATCGCGTCGGCGCGGGTGGTGGAACTGATGCGAAAGGCGGGACTGGAGGGCGTGAGCCTGAACTCACTGCGGCACAACCACGCCAGCGAGCTGCTGAGCAAGGGCGTGCCGATCCCAACCGTTGCGAACCGCCTGGCCACGCAAACGCAAACATCGCTCTTTTGATTTATGCGCTCGAAGCCGATGAGCTCGCGGCGGCGAATATCTGGGATGACGCGATTGCGGACGTGATCGGAGCCAATAAACGGCAGCCGAAGCGGATGTTAGCAAATGTTAGCGCTGAAGCGCCTGTAAAACTGGAAGTTGTTGAAAAAAAGCAGGATGATTGGCGGGGACGACGGGGCTCGAACCCGCGACCTCCGACGTGACAGGCCGGCGCTCTAACCAACTGAGCTACGTCCCCGCTTTGTGTCGGAACATTTTTATACTAACACGCACACACTCAAATCCCAGCTCATTGAATGCACCGTCGTCGCCTGGACTTGCCTGGTGTGAAATGACGAGGTTCGTACAGACCTCAACCGCGCGATGCGGTATTTCGGAGTACTAATATTTGGTTACAGAGCGGGTTGCTCCGTGAGAAACTAAGCAAATACTGTCGCCTCGCGGCCGCATGGATCGGTGCGGGTGAACAGACAGGAGGCCGGCAGGATGTCGCATCATCGCCCTGAAACTCCTTTCGATAACATCGAAAGTTCCCACGAATACGTCTCGCTGCTCGCTGCCGCCGTTGAAGAAGCTATTGCCGAAGTACAGTCGGACATCGCTCTCGCCAACGCCGACGGCGCAAGCCGCCGGGTTGAAGCCCTTCAACTGGTCCACTTCAATCTCACCAGGCTCAATTCAAATATGGGTAGCAGTCGCCGAATTCTGAACGATTTGCGGACCCTCCGCCGCCTTCTTCTTGATGAACGCGGACTCGCGGCCGCCTGGCGTGCAAATGGAGCCGATTAAAGGCGGCCTGCGGATTACAAAACAAAGCCAGTCACCGGCTGAGCTTTCGGCCCAGAGCGGACCTTATGCCCCCGCTCCGGTGACGTACCTCGCGGATATATTTAGACCAACAATCCAATAGGTTTAGCGCTCACAATCAGCCACCCGGAAGCCGATTTTCCCTCTGCATCTGCTAGTCATTGGACATGTCCTCCAAAGGCCTGGCAGCCTCCAAATTCCGAATGGCTTCGCATTTTCAAACGCGTTCGGGGCGCACCCGGGCTCTGCCATTTGCCTGGATTCCGGCCGCGGCGGACTAAATCCCGAATCGCAAATCACAAAACAAAGCTAATCTCAGCGGAACCGCCCATTCCGAATCTCCAGCGAATCGTGCGCTCGCGGGCCGGATGGTCACGTCGTTTGCCGATATATTTACACCAACAATCTAAATAGGCTTAGGCCCGAAAAGCAGTAATCCGAAAGCCGAATGTCCCTTGCGCGTCTGCTAATGGTTGGACATGTCCTCCAGCCGCCGCCGGCCTCTGATAATCCGAATGGCTTCGCATTTTCAGATGCCTTTACACCCCGTTTGAGCCTCCGCTTGGGACCAATACCCGCCAGCGAATACAATATAGGATTACCGGGGACATCCGTCCTCAATCCAGCGCAAAACGAAGCGTACAGGCCGGTTGTCGCGAATGCGCCAACTGGTAGTGCGCCGAACATTGAAGCATAAAACACAAGCGAGGCGAAGTGCACAGGTACAGGACTCATACATGCGGCGAACTTAGAAGTGCCCAAACCGGAGCCGACGTCCGGCTCTCGGGCTGGCTGCGAAATCGCCGCGACCATGGCGGGGTTTACTTTATCGACCTCGCCGATCACTATGGCATCACCCAATTGGTTGTCGAGCCCGGCTCCGCCGTCTATGACCTGATCTCCGCTCTCCCGAAAGAGACCGTCATCCGCGTGGATGGCAAAGTGGTGGCGCGTGACCAGGGCGCTATCAACCCGGCCATGCCCACAGGCGAAATCGAAGTCCGCATCGCCGATGCCGAAGTTCTGGGCAACACCGACCCGCTGCCGTTTTCCGTCTTCCCCGAGGCCCAGGTTCCAGAGGAGTTGCGCCTCACCTACCGCTTCCTCGATCTGCGCAAATCGAAGATGCACGCCAATATCCTGCTGCGCTCGCGTATTATCTCCAGCATTCGGCGGCGCATGGTCGATCTCGGCTTCGTGGAATACCAGACCCCCACCCTCACCGCTTCCAGCCCCGAAGGCGCACGTGACTTCCTGGTGCCCGCCCGCCGCCATCCCGGGAAGTTTTACGCGCTGCCGCAGGCGCCGCAGATGTTCAAACAGATCATCATGGTGTCCGGCTTCGACCGCTACTTCCAGATCGCGCCATGCTATCGCGATGAAGACGCCCGTGCCGACCGTTCGCCCGGCGAGTTCTATCAACTCGACATCGAGATGAGCTTCGTCACACAGGACGATGTCTTCACCGCACTCGAAACCCTGATGGTTGGCCTGTTCACTGAATACGCGCCTGGCCGAACCATCACCCAGGCGCCGTTCCCGCGCATCACCTATGCGGACGCGATGCTGCAGTATGGCTCGGATAAGCCTGACCTCCGCAACCCGCTTGTGATCGTGGAACTGAGTGAGTTGTTCGCCGCCTCCTCATTCCGCGCCTTCGCAGGGAAGACCGTTCGCGCGATTCGGCTGCCGCAGACCTCGGACCGCTCCCGCTCCTTCTGGGACAAGCTGGAGGAGCAAGCCAAAACGGCCGGAGCCGCAGGCCTGGCTTGGCTGACCGTGGAAGCCGATAGCACGCTCAAAGGCCCGGTCGCCAAATTCCTCACTCCGGAAAGCACCGCGCAACTGATCGCGGCAACCGATTCCGTCCCCGGCGATGCGGTCATTATCCTCGCCGATACCGACAAAGCAAAGATGTCCCGCATCCTGAGTTCACTCCGGGACTCACTCGGCCGTCAGCTCAACCTCATTGAAGAGAACGTCTACCGCTTCTGCTGGATCGTCGACTTCCCGATGTATGAGTTGAACGAGGAAACCGGCAAAATCGAATTCAGCCACAACCCGTTCTCCATGCCGCAGGGCGGTCTTGATGCTCTGAACAATCAGGACCCGCTCACCATCAAGGCTTTCCAGTACGACATCGTCTGCAACGGGTACGAACTTTCATCGGGCGCCATCCGCAACCATCAGCCGTCGATCATGTATCGGGCGTTCGACATCGCAGGCTATGGTCCGGAGGAAGTCAATACCCGCTTCAAAGCGCTGATCAATGCGCTGCGTTACGGCGCTCCGCCCCACGGGGGCATCGCCCCCGGCATCGACCGTATCGTTATGTTGCTGGCGGACGAGCCGAACATCCGCGAAGTCATCATGTTCCCGATGAATCAAAACGCCGAGGATCTGATGATGAACGCGCCCAACACCGTTCGCCCTGAGCAGTTGAAGGAACTGCACATTCAGGTCGTGCAGCCGGTAAAAGCAGAGCCAACCAAAAAGGCCTGATTACCTGCCGGGAGCCATCCCGAGCGCCCAGGTCAAAAACGCGAATCGGTCGGCCCATTCGTCGATCAGCTTTGACGTGGGTTTCCCCGCGCCATGTCCGGAGCGGGTATCGACGCGGATCAGAATCGGCGCAGGTCCTTCCTGCAGTGTGGCGGCGTATTTGAGGCTGTGGCCAGGCATCACCCGATCGTCATGGTCGGCCGTAGTAATCAGGGTCGGCGGATACTTCACGCCTTTGCGGACATTGTGAATCGGGGAGTAAGCCCGCAGCACCTGGAAATCCGCCGCGTTATCGGGCGAGCCATACTCGCCCACCCACTGCGTGCCGAAGCCGAACTTATGGAAGCGCAGCATGTCCATCACACCCACAGCGGGCATGGCTGCGCCGAACAGATCTGGCCGCTGGTTCAGTACCGCGCCCACCAGCAGGCCTCCGTTGCTGCCGCCAAAGATCGCGAGCTTAGGTGTTGAGGTGTATTTGTTGGCGATCAGCCACTCGCCTGCCGCGATAAAGTCGTCGAAGACGTTCTGCTTCTTCGCTCGCATGCCCGCTTCATGCCATGCTTCTCCGTACTCGGAGCCGCCACGAAGGTTCGCGACGGCATAGACGCCGCCCATCTCCATCCAGGTGGCGATTGCCGGGCTGTAAGAAGGAGTCATCGGGATATCGAAACCGCCGTACGCGTAGAGAATGGTCGGGTTTTTGCCGTCCAGCTTGAGCCCCTTCCGGTAGCTCAGGAACATGGGAACCCGCGTGCCGTCTTTGCTCGGGTAGAACACCTGCTTCGTCTCATACCCGGAGGGGTCGAAGCTGTTCTTGCCGGGGCGGACCTGCGTGCTCTTGCCGGTCTTCAGATCCAGACGGTACTCACCTGGCGGCAGAGTGTAGCCGGTGAAAGTGTAGAACATTTCGGTGTCCTGCAGGCGAGCGGGAGCCCAGACGGCGGTTCCCAGGCCTGGCATCTCGACCTCTGATACTGGCTTGCCGTCCAGCATCACGAGCCGGGCTGCAGCATGAGCATCTTTCATGTAAGCCAGCAGCAGCTTGCCGTCGGCCATCTGGACGCTATCGAGTGTCTGCTGCTGCTCGGGAACGATCTCCCTCCAGTTCGCACGTTGAGGGCGGGTTAGGTCGATCGCGATCACGCGCCCCTTCGGCGCATGATCGGTGGTCTGCAGGTACAGGACGGAGCCGGCAATTGCAATCGGAGTGTACCCGTACTCGGAGTGGGAATGAGTTCAATGATAGGGGCAGTCGGGTCGCTGAGGTCCCGGAACGCGAGCATGTTCTTGCCCGGTTCGCCCGGCTCCAGGCTGATGACCAGGTATCGGCCACCTTCTATCACTTCAGGGCTCAGTGTCCATTCCGGATGTTCCGGACGTTCGTACAGCAGCTTGTCGGCGGACTGTTGGTCGCCCAGCTTATGAAAGCAAAGCTTATGATTCAGGGCTGTGGCAGTCAGCAGCTTGTCGGCCGGCGGCTCAGGAAAACGGGAGTAGTAAAAGCCGCTGTCATCGGCTGCCCATGAGATGGCGTAGCCCTTCATCCATCGCACCAGATCGGGAAGGTCTTTGCCGGTTGCAACGTCGCGAACGCGCCACTCATCCCAGTCGGATCCGGCCTGTGCCACCGCATAGGCGAATAGCTTCCCGTTCCAGCTGACCGCCTCGTTTGCGAGTGCCGCCGTGCCGTCAGCCCGGTAAGTATTCGGGTCGAGAAGGACGCGCGGAGTTCCGTTCAGCGAATCGGTCGTGTAGACCACGGCTTGGTTCTGCAGCCCGGAGTTCAGCCGGTAAAAATACTGGCCGGCTTTATACAGGGCGGTGAACCGCTCGTAGTTCCAAAGGCTGGTAAGCTTCGTCCTGATGGCCTCACGGCCGGGGATTTTGGCGAGCCACGTGAACGTAAGCTCGTTTTCCTGCTCCACAAACTTCCGGGTGGCGGGCGCGTCAGCATCTTCCAGACTGCGATACGCGTCCGCGATTTTCACGCCGTGCAGATCGTCCACCTGAGTGCTCTTCGGCGGGGCCGGGTACGTGAGCCGCACCTGGGCCGAGAGTATGACCGATGCTCCGGCAGCGAGCACGAGAAGGTGGTGCATATGAGACATCACGGGGAAATTGTCTCATAATAGTACAATGAAGCTTGTCCTCAGCGCAGTGCTGTTAGGGTCCATAGCCCTCGCCGATCAGAAACTCGGTAACCCCTTGACGGTGAAAGAGGCCATGCCGCTCGCAACGCTCATGGCCGAACCTTTGCGTTGGGTCGGCAAGACTGTTCAGGTAAGAGGAAGGGTGACCGAAGTCTGCGAGATGGCTGGCTGCTGGATGAACCTGACCGACAGCGATGGCCACCTGCTGCGGATCAAGGTAGAGGATGGTGTGCTCGTCTTTCCGAAAGATTCCGTTGGCAAACAGGCCATTGCGGAAGGCACGTTGGAAAAGCACGAGATGAGCCGCGACCAGCTAATCGCGGAGGGCAGGCATGAGGCGGAGGAGTCTGGGCGTAAGTTCAACGCCGCGAAGATCAGGGGCGGCAAGACCGTCTATCAGATCGCGGGCTCAGGCGCATTAATTCTGGATAAGTAGCTCGTTCAGCTTTAGTGTTGTCCGCCAGTTCCTCGCGGTGCTGACTGTACCGAGTTTCTTATCAAACCACGCGTTGGTCAGCTTAGTACCGGCAGCGCCAGTTCGCAGGTACATATAGATCTCGCGCCCGCGTACAAAAAACTCATCAGTTGGTGACCGGTCCGGATCCAGAGCCGCGAGACTGTTCTTATCGGGCAGATCCGCCAGGAACATCATGAAGAGCCGGTTCTCCTGGGCGTCTGGAGTAAGGAACGGGTTATTCGCTATCGCGTCTGCCAGTTCCTCCGAAGTGCGCAGAACCACAGGGATTCGATAGCCAAAGCGTTCCAGAATCTGCTCCGTGATGCGGTCTGGCAAACGCTTCAGAGTGCGCGCATCCGCTCTGAAAATCACGTTGCCGCTTTGTATATAGGTCAGCACTCGGCTGCATCCGGCTTGGGTGAAGAAGCCAGCAAGGTCCTTCATCGGGATCTTGTTCTTACCACCTAGGTTGATGCCACGCAGGAGAGCCAAGTTAGTCATTAGCACTTAGACGTAGTACAACTTCTAAATAAGAAAGTCAAGCCGATTAACTGAAGATACTATTGTTAGTAGGGCTTCGATATGAGATAAACAGTACACATGTTAAGGTTTTTATTACTTTCGGGTGTTCTTTTCATAACGTCAGCGGTCGCCGCCACCGATGTCAGGGTATTTGGAGCGCAAGGGAACGGCACCGCTGACGACACTGATGCAATTCAGAATGCGATCAACGCGTGCCCTACGGATGGGACAGTAACTTTCTCCCCCGGAAACTATCTGGTGCGTGGCGTTTATCTAAAGAGCAGCTGTACGTATACGGGTTTCAGCGGCAGCACCA
>JAUZEU010000799.1 GCA_030838885.1 Bryobacterales bacterium
TCGCGGCAAATCCGTGCTTGCCCTGGTCCACCAGCTCAATCTCTCTCCGCTCGCCGCTGGTTCTGCGCCCGTAGATCTCGTAACGCTCCCGGTCATAGTAGATCCAGCGTGTTTCGTTCTTCCAGCCGAATGACCGAACGCTGTCCTGTTTTAAGCAAGAAGTACGGATCACTACCCACTCGAACTCGCCCCTGGAGTCCACGCTCCAGTTGATAACTTCATCGGCCGTGTAACTCATCAGGTAAGCCCGGCTGCGCCCGGTCGCATCCTCTTCAGCGCGGCTTCGCACGGGCGACGATGTCTGGGGGAAGTCCACCACCACGTAGCTTTTCCCACACACCAGAGCTTCCGTCAGCTGCTCCTTGAAAAACTGCGTCAGGGTCGTCCCCCGCATATCGCAGTTCTGCACGAAGTCGTTGAAGAAATCCTTGCCGCGCTCGCTCGCGCCGCAGAATTCCAGCCCTGGCTCCTTGCGCACCAGCGTTGCCGTGTACCAGTCCACGATGGACCCAAGGTAGTTTTCATAGAAAACCCGCGTCAGCCGCTCCTGGTAGACTTCCATCGGTTCTTTGTGCCGGCGGACCAGATACTCTGCGGCGTGCCGGCGGAACTGCTCCCCACCTGCATAGAGGTCGCGATAGCGCCTCCACATGCTCAGCTGCCCTGTATAGTCCGGATGTTCCTGTTCGATATGTGAGTTCACTTCATCCACCCGTAAGTTAATGTCTTTCATCGCCTAAAACAGCCGCATTCCCCGCTCCCCGATCGTCCCGGCTTTCGCTTCCTGACAGACCAGATAGCCAAGTGCATCGGACAAATGTGTCCGGCGCCGGTCCTTGTCCTTATCGATCTCCGTCGAGTCTTCCTTGTAGGCCACCTGTTCGAAATCCGCGATCAGTTCTCTGCATTTCGGATCCACCCACAGGTTCACGTCTCCGTAAACGTTCCGCAGCCTTGCGTTCATCGCGGCCACCCGCTCCCGAACACGCGGATTCGCCGTTGGAATCCGATAAGTCACCCTGGCGCTGCGCGAACCGAAATACTTCCGAATGATTTGATGATCGGAAAAGCCCGAGGTCTGCATCGCAGCTCCCGAAGCGTCTCCGAAGATGATGATTCCCGCTCTCGGAATCCCGAAGCGCCGCTCAAACTCCTCGCAGGCCTGCTCCGTAGTAGCGCGTTTCAGCACGATCTCATCCAGCACGAAGAACTCTTCGTTTCGCATCTGCACAACCAACGAAGACATCGGATCCACGTTGAAGTCCACAGCCCAACAAACCGGCTTACCTGTATCCACCGACATACGCTTGATGTTGCCTTCACGTATAAACGCCGGATACACAAGGCCGCCTTTCTGGTTGAGGTAATCGCCCAGAACCTCCTGCCGGAAGAAGTTGTCGTCATAACTTCCTTTCAGACGCTCATAGAAATCCGGCACCTGCTCCAGCAGAAACTTGTTCTCATAAGGCTGCGCCAGAATCGCCGCATAACCAGGAACCGGGTTCTGAATGAACTTTCGATAGACCCAGTCGAAACCCTTGGGAGTCCAGACTGCAAACCCGCACCGCACGCTCGCTTTCGGATCGCGTAACCGCCCTTCCAGCCGTAACCACGCACCTTCCTGCGTGTAAGTCAGCTCATCCAGACCGAACCACGCCAGGTTCGTACCCCGCAGGCGCTCGAACTCATCCACCGACCGCAGCAGCATCCGGGATCCCGTGTCCTTCATCGTCAGAACATAGTCTGACTTATTCACCTCGAAAGGTATCTCGTTCTCATGCAGCAACTCGGTCAGCGCAGTAAGCGTCGCATCGCGTAACATCGGGTAAGTCGGAGCCCCGATCAACCCTGTCCGGCCTGGGTTCTTGTAACTCATTCGGATCGCTTCATGGCAAAGAGCTGCGCTCTTACCTGACCCGATCGGCCCCGAGAATCCCTTAAAGCTGGCACCGGACTGATGGAACTTCTTCTGGCTGGGCAGAGGGCAATACGCTATTGCACGGTCGAAGTTGTCGGTTGCCATTTGTCAGCCCATCGAAGCGTCATTCGTGCAGGTGGATCAACGAACGTCTCGCCGATCCCGTCCAGCAGGCGGGTGTAATCCGCCATCTTGAGCAGATCTCCCCGCGATGCTTTCCTTTCAAAATCCTGCATTGCTCTCGTCACTGCCGCCTCCGTTTCGCACATCAACGCGCCCTCCGTCCGTTGCAAGCGCGCTGTTTTGGCGCGCGCAATTGCTTCCCTGAACGAAAAGTAACATCACGTGAAGGCGCACTTAGGCACTGGAACAGGCTAAGTAGCTGAATTAATTAGGAAAAAACTTTCTGGAGGAACGTGACTGAAGAAAATCGATATGCCAAAAACGCCTAAAACAGAGGGGAAACAGTTTACTGGGCCGAGCGGAAGCCCTGCCTCACTGGCATTCTTATTGCCTGGAAAAGCCCCGTTCCGCGAGCCAGCCGATCATCCGATCCGGCCAGCTCTCAACCGGAGCACCAGGTTTCTTCGTGGGCCGCAGCGCAAATCCATGCTCGCCAAACGCATAAATATGCATCTCAGCCGAGATATGATTCGCTTCCAGTTCCAGATAGAACTTCACCGTCGGCTCTACATGTGAACGATCGTCATCCGCGCACACCATGAACACCGGCGGCGCATCTTTCGGAATCGGAAATGTTGCATTAGGATTGATCTGAATTGGCGCAGGAGCCTGATCGCCCGCCGTGGGTGTAGAATCTACACCCTGGCGCCCACCGGCCGGCCTGCTCACCGAACCCGGCCGGTAAAACGGATAAATCAGAATATTGAAATCGGGCCGGGAGCTAAACCGTTCAACCGGGTCCGCAGCATCCGGCTTACCCGCATCGAACCGTGTCTCGATCATGCCGGCCACCTCGCCACCCGCCGAGAATCCAATAAAACCCAGCCGGGACGGATCGAATCCAAATTCCTTCGCCTTGCTTCTGACCAAACGCATGGATCGGGCAGCGTCCGCATAAACTTCGTTCGGCAGTGTGTACTTCGAATCCGGTGCACGCGCCAGCCGGTACTTCAGAACAAACGCCGCAATACCCTGTGAATTCAGCCAGTCCGCAATCTCCCAGCCCTCTTTTTCCATCACAAGCTGAGTGTGCCCGCCACCCGGCGCAACCACCATCGCAGCGCCTGTAGCCTTTTCCTTCGGCGGAAGAAAAACGTAAATCGAGGGGTAATGCGTCACCGTGTAATTGCCCGGTAATTTGCTGTTCTGCGGGCTCACAGACGGCTTCGATACCTCTGCCGCCGTGATCCCCTCCGAACCTGGCGCGCCATTCGGCCAAAGCTTGATCTCTTCGCCCCGCTCAGCAGCAACAGCAAGCGGTACGTACGCCAAAAACGCCAAAACAAACCAGCCGGACGATACGGATCTCATGATGAATCCGCCACTCTATCACAGCCCTGCGAAGCCTACTTCTTAGATCCGCCAGCCCCGGCAAACACCGTGCGCGCCATGGCATCCACAACCTTCGCCTCATTCCGGGCGACCTCGTAGTAAGCAGTTTTCAACAACTGATCTTTCCGCTCCAGCAACGTCTCCCGAATCGACTGCTGCGCCCGCGGATCACTCAAATCCCGCTGTCCCGCCGGCTCCTTCGAGATCATCTTCAGAATCCGGTACCCATCCTGCGTGTGAATGATCGGGGATAACTGCCCCGGCTGCAAAGCCAGCACAAGCTTC
>JAUZEU010000003.1 GCA_030838885.1 Bryobacterales bacterium
TACCGTTGCAGGGGGTAAATTTGATTATTTTGATTGTGGCGGTTTTGCTGGATGCGGGTTCGCACGGTGGGGGGAGTGGTTATTACCGGCGACGGCGGGTTTAGAGAAGAGACGTGGCGGGCGGAAGGTGTAAAGAAATCGCCATGGCGTGTATTTGAAAGAATTGCAGCGGGACTCAAGACAAAAGGGAGCATGGAGTAATCTGCTGAAAATCCAGGTGCAATTGCGCGCGTCAGAAGCGATTCGTCACCGGGAAGACGCGGCCGGGTCTCCGTGTCCTAAGCCATTTACGACCCGAATGTTTTACAGCTTCGGATGTCCGCGTCTACCACCTCTACTCGCGGCAGATGCCTCGTTTGCTGCTTCGGATGAAGTTCACCAGGTGGGCGGTGTTTTCGTCCGGGACTTCGGTCTCTATTCGGGCCAGGGCGTCTTCGAGCTTTAGCCCGGAACGGTAGAGGATCTGGTATGCCTTCTTAAGTTTTAATAACTGGGCGAGAGTGAAGCCTGCCCGTTTCAGACCGACTACATTCAGTCCGCTGGGTTCCACATTAAAGCCTGAATACATGAAGAACGGGGGCACGTCGAGATTCACGCGGGTGTTTCCGCCGATCATCGCCAGGCGCCCTATCTTTGAGAACTGGTGGGCGACGACTCCACCCGAAATGAAGGCCTGATCTTCGACTTCCACATAGCCGGCCACGAGGGCACAGCTCGCGATTACGGTGTTATTCCCGATGGTGCAATTGTGGGCGATGTGACCCGAGGTCATGATGAAGTTTCCGTCTCCGATGCAAGTGATGGATTCCGGCTTTGTGCCCCGCGATATGGTGTAGTGCTCGCGTATCTTGTTTCCATTCCCGATGTGCAGATAGCTCCGGTCTCCGTTGAAGTTCTTATCGAGCGGGTCTGTACCCAGCACCGTCCCGGCAGAGATCTCATTGCGGTCTCCCATGGTGGTCCAGCGCTTGATGAAAACATAGGGCTCCACGACGCAATCAGCGCCTATGGTAACGTCCTGTTCGATTACGCAGAACTCGCCAATCCGGGTGCGTGCGCCGATCTGAGCTTCGGGGTGAACACGCGCGGTGGGCGCGATAAAGGTCATAGGGCCGGCGCGCCGGCGTAACGGCTTACAGCATCAGCGAATGATTCGAACAGGCGCATCTGAACCGGGTCATCCACCATATCTTCCGGATGCCACTGCACGCCGACCACGAAGGCTGCATCCGGAATCGCAATGCCCTCGATTACGCCATCATCGGGATCGGTTGCTGTAACCACCAGACCGCGCCCGGGCTGATCGACAGCCTGATGATGGCGCGAGTTCACTTCGACCCAGGTGGAGCCGAAGATCGGTTCCCATGATTTGTCCAGAGTTACGTGGTGTACCGGCGCTGCGCCGGTGCGCTGCTGATGTTTGAAAGTGCCCGGAAGGTGCTGCACCAGTGTGCCGTCACGAGCGACGTTGAGCAGCTGCATTCCCCGGCAAATGGCCAGAACCGGCAGTTGCCGCGCTATAGCCGCGCGCAGCAGGGCGAGTTCGTAATCGTCATGCCTCCGCTCGGGCGGATCTGTCTCGGGATGAGCAGCGGCTCCGTAGAGCGCCGGGTCAACATCATGCCCGCCCGCCAGGACCAGGCCGCGAACGTCTTCTATGGAGCCCGCATGAGCGGGCGAAAAAGACAGAACCTCAAGCCCGGCCTTACTAAGCGCGTTGCGGTAGGGCTCAGCCCTGCTCGCCTCTTTGAACGAAAGCGCGATCCTCAACTGGTGATCCATCATTGGCCTTTCTTATTTTCCCAGTCCCGGGGAATGCCGTCCAGTTTCTTCTTCAGTGGCACCAGCGCTTCCAGCGTGAATAAGTTCAGCGCGGCGAGCACTATGGCCACCTCAAATCGCCCCAAAGCCACTGCAGCACCAATCGCGCCCGTGTTCCAGATACTGGCTGCGGTGGCTGTTCCATGGACGCTCATGCCGTCCCGCACAATTGCGCCTCCGCCTACGAAGCCGATACCCGCAATCAGGCCCTGCAGCACACGCGAGTTCAGGGTCTGCGTCTCGGGGCCGCCCTGAAATATCAACAGATAGCCGCAACTGGCCATGGCGACGATTGGGAAGGTGCGAATACCCACAGCATGGACCTCCCTTTCCTGCCACCAGCCCATCGGCACGGTGAGCAGATATGCCAGCCCGATCCTGCCTGCCGTGCTCCCCAGCAAGCTCCAGTCCAGCCCTAAAAAAGCCATGCTGTTATTGTTGTTTTCTGAATGAAAGTCACTCGCGTTCAACCTTTTCTGATGAGCGTTCCATTCCCGGAGCCGATCCGGCTACCATTTTACGGCGGAGAACGTACCATTCTGAAGCGCGATGCGATGCTGGTGCGCGTACAGACCTCCACCGAGGTAACAGGCTACGCGCCCGGGCCTGGGAGCGAACGCGTCCACGACGCGATCCGGGATGTCATCGCGCCGTTTCTGGAGGGCGTTACGCTGGGCGACCCCGATGCACTCCGCATCCGTTTTGAATCAGGACCTGGGCGCGGCAACCGTGAACTTGTGAAGGCCTACTGCGTGGTGGAGGTCGCGCTCTGGGATGTCTATGCCAGGAGCTTCGGCGTGCCCATCTCGGAAGTAATTGGAGGGCGTGTCAGGGAGCGCATTAAGCTTTACGGCAGCGCCGGTATGTACCAGCCGCCTGAAAAGTATGCGGAAGAGGCCGCCGCAATTTCCGGCCTGGGTTTTCGCGGTTACAAGATGCGTCCGGCGCTTGGTCCCGAGGAGGACATCAAGACCGTCCGGCTGATGCGGCAGGCGGTAGGAGCGACGGTTGATCTGATGATCGATGCTCATGCATGGTGGCGCATGGGCGACCGAAGTTACTCCCCTGAGACCGTGGCGCGGGTGGCTGAAGCTATGGCCGAGTACGATCCGCTCTGGCTGGAGGAGCCGCTGCCGCCTGAAAACCACGCCGCTTATGCAGCGCTGCGTGAGAATGAATTCGTCTCACTGGCGGCCGGTGAGCATGAACCGGATGAAGCCGGGTTCCAGGATTTGATCGATTCCGATGCTGTCGATTACGTGCAGATGGATGTTGTCTGCCAGGGCGGGTATGCGATGGCGCGGCGATTGTTCAATCTGATTGCGCGACGTGACCTTCGGTTTGCGTTCCATGCGTGGGGCACGGATCTGGAAATTCTGGCGGCTGCGCAACTGGGCATTTGCTGGCCCGATACCGTTGTTGAGTGGCTGGAATATCCCTGCTATACGGATGGCGGGAAACCTGGGATGTATCCGTTCCCCCTGGCAACAGAAATTCTTGCGCAGCCGCTGCAGATCGAACGGGGAGATCTCGTTGTGCCTCGCGAGCCTGGTTTCGGCATCGAAGTGAACGAAGGTGTGATTGAGAAATACCCCTGGATTCCAGGGCCATGGTCGTTTTTCCGCGTCGATTCCCCGCCCCTGACACTGGCGGTGACGGGCGATCACTCGATTCCGTGGGAAGGGCGCATTTAGTGGAAAGACAGTATAAATATCTTCCGATTCTGATCAATATATTTGTGGTGATTCTGATTGTCTCGAACCTGGTCGCGCCAAAATTTGTGGCGGTGGGCTGGTTTCGGTTCAGCGCCGCTCAGTTGCTGTTCCCGGTGACTTACATCTTTGGCGATGTATTCACGGAGGTGTACGGATATAGTGCGGGTCGGAGAGCTATCTGGACCGGATTCATGGCCAGCGTAATCATGACTGCATTTGGGTTGTTTGCCTTATGGCTGCCGCCCGCGCCGGAGTTCAAGGATCAGGCAGCGTTCGAGACGGTGTTCGGAGTGGTGCCGCGCAACGTAGCGGGCAGTCTGATTGCGTTTTGGGCTGGTGAGTTCGCCAATTCGTTCACGGTGGCAAAGATGAAGCTCTGGACGAACGGGCGACACCTCTGGATGCGCACCGTGGGGTCCACCGTGGTGGGTCAACTGGTGGACACCAGTATCGTGATCTTCTTTATCTTCTGGGGCCAGCCGCTGGGGGTGATGGCCCAGCTGATTGTGTCGGGTTACCTGTTCAAGGTGACCTATGAAGTGCTGGCGACACCGCTGACGTATATGGTCGTGAATTTTCTGAAGCGCGAAGAAGATGTGGATCACTTCGACCGGCGAACGAACTTCAATCCGTTCGCCGCGTGAGTATCAGGCCAGAATGACTTACGCGGCGTGCGTCTTAAGATACGACTCTTCCCATTTCTTCACTTCGGCGTCATATCTTTCGATCTCCTGCGGGGTGACGTGGAGATACTCGCGGTCGATGTCTTCCGCGGTCTCGACCGCGTAGCGCAGCTTGCAGACGGCTATGCGTGAGCACCACGTGTCGGTGAGTTCGCGACCCGCGCGCTTCGTGTACGCCAGGAGGTCCGGGTGGTTCAGAACGATAACGCGTTGAAACTTCTCGTCGCCACTCTCCAGCACGAAGCAGACGTCAACCGAGTCGCTGTGGCGGATCGAGATGCCGGTCTGGAGGTATTTGAAGAGGACGTGCCAGGTGCGGCCAAAAGGGTCAGGACCGAGCTGGAAGTCGCGGAAATTTTCCATCAAAGTGATTTTAACAGTGGGTCGCTCGCTGCCGGCCTGTGACGACGTGTACGTGTAGGCTGGTAGGGGATTCCCTACATTTCGACATGGCATACGAGAGAGAACTGACTATTGGATCGGAGATTGCACGCAAGGCGGGCGATCTGGCATTGAAGATACGCGAGGGCAATATCGGGATTGAGATTAAGTCCGATGAGTCGCCGGTGACGGTGGCGGATAAGGCTTGCGAGAAGTTAATTGTGGAGGATCTGAGCGCGGCGTTCCCTGGCGATGGAATGTTGGGGGAAGAGGGGGCGATGAAGGAGTCGTCGAATGGCCGCCGCTGGATTATCGATCCAATTGACGGGACCCGGGATTTCATTCGCGGCACTGGCGCCTGGAGCGTGCTGATGGGCCTTGAGGAGAATGGCAAGGTGGTGGCGGGCCATGCTTACTTCCCTGCCTTCGGCGAGATGTATTCGGCTGCGAAGGGCGCGGGAGCGTTCCATGATGGAAAGCGTATATACGCGTCGAAGGTGCAGACGAAGAGCGAGGCTCTGATCTGCTGCAACGGGCTCGGGTTCATGCACAAGTTCGGGTTTGCCGGCGCGCTGGTGGACTGGCTTGCGGGCTTTTGGACAGTGCGCAGCATGGGCGGGTGTCTCGATGCAATGATGCTGGCGCGGGGTTCGGCGGACGCGTGGCTGGAGGCCAAGGCAATGCCGTGGGACCTTGCGCCGCTGAAGATTATCGCGGAAGAAGCCGGGTGCGTCACGTTCGACTTCAAGGGCAAAGATACGATATATGGGGGTAATTTCGTGATCTGCGTGCCCGCGCTGGCGGATGAAATGAAGCGGTTTACGGCAGGAGCATAAATATGAAAGCAGCCGAACTGATTGGCATCAGAGAGTTCCGGATTGTGGATCAGGATCTGCCGGATCCCGGGCCGGGTCAGGTGCAGGTGCGCGTGGCGGCCGTGGGAATCTGCGGGTCGGATTTGCATAACTACACCGAGGGCGGTATCGGCGATTCACGGTGCAAGTATCCGATGGTGCTGGGGCATGAGCCGTCGGGTGTGGTGCTGAAGACGGGCACGGGAGTTACGGGCGTGAGCGCCGGTGATCAATTTGCGCTGGAGCCTGGAATCGCATGCGGCCAATGCGAGATGTGCCGGGTCGGCCGGGTGAACCTTTGCGACAACATGCGGTTCATGAGTTCGGGAACGATTCCGGGATTCTTTCGGGAGCGCGTGAATTTGCCGGCGCACAATCTGATTGCGGTGCCGAAAAATGTAGGGCTGCGGGAAGCCACGCTGATTGAGCCGATCGCCGTAGCACTGCATTCGCTTACCTTTGCGGCGATTCGGGCCGGCGAGACGGCGGTCGTGTTTGGGACCGGGCCTATCGGGTTGCTGACGATTGCTGCGTTGAGACTTGCGGGCGCCGGGCGTGTTTGGGCGGTGGAACCCGTGACGCACCGGCGCGAGATGGCGAAGATGATGGGTGCCGATGTGGTGCTGGACAGTGCTCTCAACGGCGGCGATCCCGTAGGTACGATTCTGCATGACACGGCGAAGCGCGGTGTGGACGTGGCGTTCGATTGCGCGGCCGGTGTGGATACTGTGAATCAGTGCATCGGCGCGTTGGCGAAGACGGGCCGACTGGTTTATACGGCGATTCCGGCGGAGGTGCATGTGCCATTCCATGCTCCGGGGCTGCGGAAGAAGGAGATTACTTTTTTCAATGTGTACCGATCGAATCATCAGACGGAGCGCGCGCGGGATATTCTGGCAGAGCATGTGACGTTGTTCGCGCCGCTGGTGACCCATTCGCGTCCGCTGCAGGAGATTCAGCAGGCGTTTGAGGTGGTGACGCGGTATGAGGATGGGGTGGGTAAGATGTTGGTAACTCCGGAGTAGTGTGTTGATGAATTTAAAGTTTGCAATTAGTCTGTTTTTCCCTGGCCTTTTATCTGCTCGGGTTCAGTTGTGAGCGCCGGGAAGGGGAATCGCTGGCACTTCAGAGAGGGCCGTTGGGAACTGGTGACCGGAGCGGGTAGCCTGTTGGCGTATGTCGACAGTGCCCCAAACCGCAGTGCAGAACCTGCCGAGCGGGGGCGCTACCCTGTCGTTTGGCGTGCCTGGAATGCGGGCGGTAAAAGGCTGGCACGGAACGACAAGATGTGGACTTTGGATGCGGCGCGCGACCTGGTAAACAGGACTTACGGAGCAGTGCCAGTTGACGCAGCAGAGGGCGCTCCCAGGAAGCGAACTGCAGGGAACGACAACTAACCACACACACTGCAGGCCCTCAGAATCCCCTCGAAACGTCGCAGACTTTGCTCGACCGCTTCCATTGCCGGAAGATCGTGAGATTCGTGTTCGATGACGTACCATTCGGTACCCGCACTGGATTGGCACATTCGCAAAAATGAAGGCCAATCGAAGTTACTGGTGCCGATCAGGACATCCGGCTTGTCAGGAAGGCAATCCTTCACATGGACTGACTTTGCGCGGCCGGGGTAACGTGCCAGCAGGCTGTTTGGATCCACTCCGGCGAGACGAGCGTTGCCGAGATCCAGTTGCGCGATGACTTCCGGCGGTGTGTTGTGGAAGAAAACATCCCACGGCAACTGACCAGCCTGATCAGCACGGAACTCGAGGGCGTGATTGTGATAGCCGATGCGCATGCCGAGCGGAGCCAGACGGATGGACAACTGAGTGAATACTTCAGCTGCTTTTCTCCAGCCCTCGGAGGAATGGTACTGAGCGGGCAACCCAGGAACGATCAGCCAGCGGTTTCCCAGTGTGCGGTTGAACTCAATCGTTTTGTCGAACGTGTCGGGAGATAGCTGATCGAGCGGAGTGTGGGACCCGCAGCACTGGAGCGAAGCATTGTCCAGTATATGGCGAATCTCCACAGCGCTCCGGCCGTAGTAGCCCGCAAACTCCACGCCGCGATAACCGAACCGGGCAACTCTCGTAAGAACCGACTGTAGATCTTTCTCGCACTCGTTGCGAACGGAAAACAATTGCAGGGCAACCGGGATCGTCACGCCGGCGAAGAGTTTGCCCGCGAGTGGGGTGAGCACCAATTTAGAGAAGGTGCGGCGTGAAAAGTGGGTTGTTGGGGGCACTGGCAATACTGCCCGCAATCACATTTCCAGGGACGCCCGATTTCGCCCATTCCAGTTGTTTTCCGGCGTTGAAAGGATAGGGCTGAAGAGGCTTATACTTCAGCGGAGGCTTTACGATGTCCGGGCCACGGCGTTCCGCATCAGGAGTTGGAGTTCAATCCTACACTTCACTTTGGGGGAGCAATGGAGATAACTACAACTTCGTTCCGCAAGGCTCCAGCGCCAGCAGCGCCGTTTCAGAGATTCCGAGTGCCATGAACCAGGACGCTGCCGGTGAACTATGAATTGGCAGCCACTTTCAGAATCGCTTTTCTGGTAAGGTCAGTCGTCACACCGTAGACGAGGTGTGAAGCGAGCGCTTTCACATGAGACGATACAGGACTATTCAGCGGCGACCCGGACAAGCCAAATGCAGGCACGAAGATCTCATCAACTGCGAGCCATACGGCGCTGCCATAAGCAGTGCCTGTTCCTGCCCTCACTTTCGGAACGGTCGCGGCGAGAACGCCGTAGGCCGCCCCGAGCAAAGCGCCGAAGGAGTAATGCACGGCGGGGCCGGCCCATTTTTTCTCGGCAGGGCCTAACTGGCGGCCGAGTGTGTACTTCGCGACAGCCTGGGCTGTCTTGACAGTGGCGTCGTCACCGGCGGCCTGGGGCTGTGGCGGCCTGGTCTCCGCTTTGGCTAACAATGCCTGGAACTGGTTCATAACGAAAGATGCGGCAAGGCCGCCCAGCGCACCGGCAAGCGCGCTTGCGGGGATATTTCGGTTTGTGGTTGACGGAGTCATGTTCATTCCTGCCGGCGAGCGTTGCCGGGATCTGGATCAAATGCGCAGCAAGCGCGGGGCCGGGGCGTGAGCGAAACTGGAATCAGCGAGATGAAAAGATCGGCGCGTGAGTGGCAGCGGCGAGCTCCGGGAAGACAGGGCCTCCTGTCGCGTGTCCCAAGGAAAGGGAATTGTCCATGAGGATCATCACGGTTATCGGTCTGACGCTGGCAGGGTTGTTTTCGCTTTCCACAGTTGCACCTGCGGCATCTCCACAGGACGAGGCGCGGGAGATTGTCCGACGGTCAGTCAAGGCTGACACGCGGAACGAGGCGCTCCGGCGCGACTACACCTATAAGGTCCTGAACGTCTTCCGTGAGCCCGGCCCGGCGCGGACGGAACTCTTCGAAGTGCTTTCTCTTGGTGGCAGTACGTACCGTCACCTGCTGGAGAGGAACGGTCAGCCATTGCCACCGGAAGATGCCCGCAAAGAACAGGAGCGGCTCGACTTCGCAATTCAGGAAAAGAAGAAGCTATCGGATAACGAGCGTAATCGCGGCGCGCGAAAGAGCCAGGCGTCGCGCGCCAGGGAACGGGAAATGTTCCAGCATATTCCAGAGGCATTCGATTTCAGCCCCCTCGGTGAAACAGAGATTAACGGGCGCGGCACGTGGATTATTGCAGCAGCGCCAAAGCGGGACTACAACGGGAAGGCCTCAGGTTTCCTCCGGCACACCGAAGGCACTCTCTGGATCGACAAACAGGATTACCAGTGGGTGAAGGTAGAAGCCAGGGCTCTGGACACCATTTCTCTTGGTTGGTTTCTGGCGCGTATCGCAAAAGGGACACGGATATCGCTCGAGAACATTCGCGTGAACGACGAGATATGGGCTCCGAAGCGAGTTGCCGTGCACGGTTCGGCGCGTTTGGCACTGGTGAAGAAGATCAGCGCCGATCAGGAGCATATCTACAGCGATTACCGGAAGTTCCAAACGGATTCGCGGATGGTTTCTGCAGAGGACTCGGGGAATCAATAAGACGCGCCGGGTGTCTGCGCCGCCAGCGCTGGTTTGCAAAGTTCAGAGTGCGAGCCAGCGCCCCACCGATGAACGTAAACAGGACTCGTTGAATCAGCATCGGCTCTTCCCTGATTCCTGCAGGTGAGAGCAGAAATGCTCCGTAGTTTGTGACGCTTCCGGCGAATCCAGTAGCTGTCCTGAGTCGAAAGCCGGCGGGAGAGTGTGGCGGCGAACGCAATCGTAACCAACGCTCGAGCAGTAAAGTCACATCTCGCATTCTGCCCTTCGTTGCAGCTGTCATTTGGATCTCCGCTGAATAATGCGGGGCGAAACAGCGCGATCAAAGCGGTTGCGATTAGGCGCCGGCCAATACCAGAGACCTCCGGCTTAACACTTGTAAACCGGTCGGCGGGTATGCGGTCGAGATCACCAGCCAAATGCCGTCCGGCAGAGCCACACATGAGCCGACCCGACTGTGACGCGACACAGTCCATATATGTATGCAAACGCGGATGAGGCGGAGACTGTCTTGCGAGGCACATACATGCACCTCCGGCACGGAATCAGGGAAGCAGAGCGATCTTGCCGTTGACGCCCTTTTCTGCGGTTTGCTGCGCCTCGCGTGCGTCGCTCAGATGCATGCGTTTCGCGATCGGAATTTTCAGTTTTCCGTCTCGGAAGTCTTCGGCCAGGCGGTAAAGGCGTTCGGGGTCGGGCTGAGACCAGACTGGCCGAACGTCAATGCCTGCCTTCTCGGCCACGTCCGGCTTGCCGAGAACCGTCGCGAGCCTGCCGGATTGCTTCAACTTCGGAATCAGCTTCGCGAGAGTGTCACCATTAACGGTGTCCGCAATGGCATCCAGTTCCGGCAGGCCCGCCAAATCTTTGTCGTCGTCGAGAGCCACCACCGAGTCCGCGCCCAACGATTCCGCTTCCGCCTTCTGGCTGCTCCGGACGCCGCCGATAACCTTCGCACCGTGCTGCGTCGCTACATAGACGGCAGTGCGGCCCACGCTGCCCAGCGCGCCTGTCACCAACACCACCTCACCGCTTACGGGCTTCACGCCATTTTCAATCAGCTGAGCGCCCGTCAGTGCAACCAGGGGTATTACGCCGGCGTCCCTTGGGTCGAGGCGTTCCGGGATACGCGTCAGCACATCTGCGCTGGCGGTCAAATACTCCGCATAGCTGTGATTGACCAGCCCCATAACTCTGTCGCCGGGCCGGAATTTCGTAACACCCGCGCCGACCGCCGTCACCTCACCGGCCACATCGCGCCCCGGCACTACCGGAAAGTCGAGATGCATGCGCTCTTTCATGGCGCCGCTGCGGATCTTGTAGTCCACTGGATTTACGCTCGTGGCGATAACACGTACGAGCACCTCCCCGGCTTTAGGCTCCGGGGTGGGAACATCACCATATTCAAGCTGGTCGACGCCTCCGTAACCTTTCATGAGAACTGCTTTCATTCCGCCTCCTTCTACTTACCTCGAGGGACTTGCCTGACCAGCTCGCCAGTTCCGCCAGAATGGCGAAAATTTCGGCCCCAAAGAGCCAGGCTCCGCGCAAAGCACCTGGCGCTGAATAAGCGCGCACGTACACGGCCAGTTCCTCGGTGTAAACAGTCGGGATTGTGAGCATCGGCTGGAGAAGATGTAGCCCAGCCAGATCTCTTCCCTGCCCGTAATTGGAGTCCAGGGCAAAGTGTGAAGACGAAAACCCAGTAACGACGAGCCACCTGCGTGAGCGCCATGATCGTGCCCCCCATGGCAACTTTAGACGGACCGAGCGAGCCCACCAGGTTAATCGCTCGTGGGCCATGATGTGTTTGTTGTGGCCGTTTTGAGGTATGACAGTTTCGCCACAACCGTGCAGATCGGTTGCGATCACATGATAGTGCGCTCCGAAAGCGGGAATCCGGTGACGTCAGTTCCCCTGTCTCAGGGAAAGCATAGAGGAGCAGGACTGGCGACCCAAAAACATTCCGCGCTGGACTGTACCCTCTGCGGAACCCTGTCAGATCCACTCCACTCCCACTGCATCGATCTTCGATAAACTTGCTAATGCTTCCAGCGGCTTTCGGATTGATTGGCGCGGAGGAGAAAAGTGCCGCGAATTGAAGATTACGCAATCATCGGGAATCGGTCGACCGCTGCGCTGGTGGGCCGCAACGGATCAATCGACTGGCTCGGGTTCCCCCGGTTCGACTCCGAAGCCTGCTTCGCGGCCCTGCTTGGAAACGAAGAAAACGGGCGCTGGCTGATTGCGCCCAGATCGGAGACCATTCGCGTTCAACGCCGCTACAGGCCCGGCACTCTGATCCTGGAGACTGAGTTCGAAACGCAGGACGGCATCGTGGTCCTGACGGACTGCATGCAACATCGCGATAATGCCGCCGATGTGCTGCGGCAGGTGCGGGGGAAGAGGGGCTGCGTCTCTCTGCGGATGGAGTTGAGCATCCGTTTTGCATATGGTGAGATTGTGCCGTGGGTTGTGTCTTTGGCGGACGGCAGGTTGCGAGCAGTGGCAGGCCCGCACCAGTTGGTGCTGCAGACTCCCGTACCGCACCGCGGCGAAAATCTGAAAACCGTGGCAGAGTTTGAGATCCGGGAGGGTGAGGAGATCCCGTTCGCGCTCACCTGGGACCACTCATTCCATCCTGTGCCCGAGTCTCCCGATACAGACGCGGCCATCGCTGTGATCGAAGAGGAATGGAAGCGCTGGTCGGATTCCTGCACCGTAACAGGGGAGTACGCCGAGCCCGTGCTGCGCTCCCTGATTACGCTTCGCGCACTGAGCGACCTGAATACAGGCGGTATTGTTGCGGCCGCAACTACTTCATTGCCGGAAATCGTGGGAGGAGCGCGCAACTGGGATTACCGCTTTTGCTGGTTGCGCGATTCGACTTTTACGCTGTACGCGCTGATGGAATCGGGCTATCGCGAGGAGGCGAACGCGTGGCGGGAGTGGCTCATGCGCGCCGTCGCGGGCGCGCCCGACCGAATGCAGATTATGTACGGGGCCGCGGGTGAGCGAAGGATAAATGAGCTTGAGTTGCCTCACCTGAGCGGCTATATGAACTCCAGGCCGGTGCGGATCGGCAATGCGGCCGCGGACCAGCGGCAACTGGACGTATTCGGTGAGGTGCTTGATTCCCTTTATCAGGCCAGGCGCGCCGGATTGATGGCGGGCGATGCGATCTGGGATCTGGAAAAGGCTCTGGTGGCGCAACTGGAACGTATGTGGTACGAGCCGGACGAGGGCATTTGGGAAGTGCGCGGCGGACGCCGGAATTTTACGTGGTCAAAGGTAATGGTCTGGGTTGCCTTCGACCGTGCCGTACGAACGATGGACGAGTTTGGTGTGGACGGGCCAGTGAACAGGCTTCGAGCCGTTCGCCAGCAGGTACGGCAGGAAATTGAGACGAAGGGCTTCGACGCGGAGCTGAACTCCTTCGTGCAGTCTTTCGGTACCAGGGAACTGGACGCAAGTCTGCTGCTGATTCCTCAGGTCGGCTTTCTGCGCGCCGCCGACTCGCGTGTAAGAGGCACGGTGGCGGCCGTGGAGAAGTATCTTATGCGGGACGGTTTTGTGGAAAGGTATAACTCACAAAGCCCTGTCGACGGCCTGAAAGGAAGAGAAGGGGTCTTTCTTGCCTGCAGCTTCTGGCTTGCGGACAGCTATGTACTTCAGGGACGCCACACTGAGGCGCGGCAACTCTTTGAGAGATTGCTGGCACTGCGCAATGAGGTCGGACTCTTATCAGAGGAGTATGACCCCGGCGGACGCTGCCTGGTGGGGAACTTTCCGCAGGCGTTGTCACATGTTGCTCTGGTGAATACGGCTCTGAATCTGAGCCGCACGAAAAAACCGGCGGAACACAGGGGCGGCTAGCTGCGGCAAGTGATTCGAACAGATTCAGAAACTTTACATACATAGCCTTGGATGAAGCGGTCATGGTTGTCGTCCTCGCGCATTCGCGAGCGGACTCAGCCACAGTCTTATCCGTGCAGCCCGGGATCCAAAAATCCCGGGCTGCCTAATCGATTAATCGAAATGTTATTCGTTTTCCTTCTTACCCGCTGTGCGGGTATGGTGGTGAATATTTCCGTCTTTATCGCGATATTCACGGCTCTTCAGATCTGAAGCTTCGCCTTTATTCCCGCCTGACTTCGAAGACGCTCCGCTGCCGGCAGCGGACGCTTTCGCGCCTGATTCTGATTTTTTTCCATCGTCTTTCGTGTGAGGAACCGGCTCTTCTGTACTCTTATGCGGATGTTTTCCTGTTCCTTTTTGTTCCTTTTCGGAAGTGCCTGCCATAACAAATGACCTCCTGATCCGACTTTAATCGCGTACGTCCGCAAGTGTCAATTTCAGAACAGGTCTTGAATGTGGTTCAGAATTAGACCGGTACTAAGGCGAACATATCCGCCGGCGCGAGTGATATGATTCGTGACGGTTTCGACTTATGCGCATCTGGCTGCTGGTTCCGGTAACGGTGTTCCTTGTGATTGCGGCAGGAAGGCCGATGGATATCGCGTTTCGTGTCCGAATGATCGACCCCGGCTACAACGAGACCGTGACTCTGGCCGACCTTAACAGGGACGGTAAACCCGATATCATCTCCGGCGAGAGTTGGTACGACGCGCCTCAGTGGTCCAGGCATCCGCTGCGCGAGATCGGGTACACCGCGGGCTATATCGACAACTTCAGCGATCTGCCGGTTGATGTGGACGGGGATGGTTGGGTGGATGTTATCCAGTTCAGTTATTTTGCACACAACATCGTCTGGCTGAAGAATCCCGGCAAGACCGGCGGGAAATGGAGCGTTACCGAAATCGACAACAGTGGTCCCACCGAATTTGCGTTTCTGGTGGACCTGAATAATGACGGCAAAGCGCAGGAGCTTCTGCCCGAATTTGACCGGACGACGGTGCCCCTGGCATGGTTTGAATTACAGAACGGCAAATGGATAAAGCATGTTGTGTCGCAGCAGAGTTATGGGCACGGGATCGGTGCAGGGGACGTGAATGGCGACGGGCGGAACGACATTCTGACGCCGAAGGGATGGCTCGAGGCCCCTGCTGATGTCCACGCGTCCGGCGACTGGGTCTTCCACCCGACTGATTGGGATCAACATCCGATTCCGGCAGCCGGCACTGCGGCGGTTCCCGGTGTCAGGCGCGGCACTCAGTTCGGGTACATGCACCTGATCGATATCAACGGCGACGGACGCAAGGACCTGCTTACGGGAATGGCGCACGATTACGGAGTGGCATGGTACGAGCAGACGGCCGACGGGCAATGGATTCAGCACGTCATCGATAACACCTGGTCCCAGCCGCACGCTTCGGTGCTGGTCGATCTGAACGGTGACGGCCAGCTGGATTTCGTCACCGGTAAGCGCTATTTCGCACACAACGGCGCCGATCCGGGGGAGCGCGAACCAATCGGACTTTATTGGTACGAATACCGGAAGGTGGCACAGACAGCCGCGGCGGGACGCGGACCTGACAATGGAGGAGTGGAGTGGATCCGCCACATTATTGATTACGGCGGCAGGATGGGCGGCGGGATGCAGATCGTGGTGGCTGATATCGACAGCGACGGCGACATGGACGTGGTCAGCGGCGGGAAGGCTGGACTTTTCATCGCCGAGAATCTGACAAAGTCACCAAAGATTGGGGTCGGTGCCCCGCTGAAGAAACCATGAGGAATTGTCAGGCGTGCTGCCCCGCTGAGGGATTGTCGGATTTTCTTCTCTTCATCGGATGTAAACAGCACAAACTCAACGACCATCCAGTGGTATTCGCGAGCCGTCCAGACAGCGGCGACAAGGCCGCGCCGTTTGTGATCAGCAGAGCCGAGCAGGACGCGGCCAATCTCGTGGGCGATTGCATCACCGAGGACATCTGAGTGTTCCTGTTCCTGTATCCGGGCAGCGCCTTTAATGCATTCGTTAAAAACGAGCACATTCAGGCCTTTTGTGGAGTAGGGCTGCGCAATGCCCGGAACCAGCGGTCAGGTACCGGGTGCTGCCCTTTGGATACTCACGGCAATGTCCCGCCTCGCCTCACGACGCATCGCGGGATTATCGCCGGATCCGGACAGGCCGGAGTAAATCATGAAAGTTGCCTCATCGGCACCAGGCTTACCCGCTTCCTGAAGGTCATGACGATCAGAATTGCTTTCCCCGTTCTCTCCGGCTCAACGAGTGTGAGGGCTCCGGGCGAGGAGTTCGATGGCGAGCGCACTACAAGGCGAACAAATGAAGGCGACACGCTAAGCAGGTCAATTCAATGCCGGATCGCGTGCACGGATGTGAGGCAGAGGACGGGCTTAGCGGCAGGTGGGTTGATTTGGGTTGTTGGGGGATCACTTCCTCCTGTAGCAATTGCGGATATAATCGGAGCGGTTTGCGTTTCCATGAAAGGACTCTCCATGCGCTTCGTCAACAGTTCGCAACTCGCATTCGCCATCACTCTGCTTATACCCGCCACAGCCAATCCCCAAAACCCGTCGGAAGTTTCCCGCTCGGTTCAGGGCGGCGGAATCACCGTTCCGGGATGGACTGGCAAGATCGATGCCAGTGAGGAGAAGGCAGGGCAGGCGCTGAACAACGCAAAGTTCGCGCAGGAGGGCAATGCGCTTCATGTCACAACGGGACCGGCGGTCACCTACTGGAAGCCCGATAACAAGGCTACGGGTAATTACACGGTCAAAGCGACCTTCAAAGAACCGAAGTATATGAATCTGAACAGTCACCCTCATCCATATGGCCTGGCAATCGCGGGCAACGGTTTGGGAACCGATCAACAGAGTTACCTTTACTGCGCGGCTTACGGGAACGGCAATTTCATCGTGCGCGGATTCGGGCCGGACGCCTTTCAGATGAACGGGCGGCGCGGCGAGATGAACGCGGCAGTCAACAAGGCTGCGGGCCAGGGAGAGCCAGTGACTCAGGAGATCGCAATGACTGTGAAGGGGGACCGCGTGGAGTGCTCCATCAACGGGACCGTAGTGGCCGGGTATGACAAGGCTGCGGTCGTAGGGCCAGGGAAACTGAAGTCGACGGATGGCCTTTACGGGCTTCGGTTCGCACACAATACCGACGTGCTGGTTACTGGCCTGAACATGACGAAGAATTAATGTTTCACGACCCCTTGTTACACTTTTTTAAACGATCTCTCTGCTGAGATCTATCCGCCTCGTACACGCGGTTTCTTTCGAATCCAACGTCTGCGAGGGGATCTATGTTCAAACGTCTTTCAGCTACTCTTCTGTTCGCCGGTGCGGATTTGTGGGGACAGGCTACCACTTCGCTCCGGGGCACCGTCAAGGACTCCTCAGGGTCTCTGATTCCGGAGACAGTCCTGACTTTGACCGATGCGGGTACCGGCAGCTTTCGCAAAGGCCTTTCTTCCAAAAACGGAGATTATCAGTTTCTTCAGCTTGCACCTGGGGTCTATTCGCTTAAGGCGGAAAAAGCAGGATTTTCAACCCTCGTAAAAAGCGAGATCCGGCTGGAGGTCAACACGCCCGCGACAGTGGACTGCGTGCTGGAAGTGGGGCTAGTAACAAGCACCGTAAACGTGGAGGCGGACGCGGGCGCGCTGAATACGGTGGACGCCTCGCTGGGTAATGCTTTCGCGGAACGTCAGGTGAGGGAACTGCCGCTACAGACACGCAACGTGGTGGAATTGCTGAGCATTCAGCCTGGCGTGACGCAAACGGGCGAGGTCCTGGGAGCCCGGCGCGATCAGAATAACGTCACGCTGGATGGCGTAGATGTGAACAACAACCAGAATTCCGGGGTCACGACCGCGCAAACCAACGGGAGCGCGACGGGCAGCACAGGTAATACCCCAGGATTTAACGCGGCGCTGCCTATTCCGCTCGATTCGGTGGAAGAGTTTCGCGTGACGGTGGCGGGCCAGGGAGCCGAGATGGGCCGGTCGTCAGGCGGGCAGGTGACGCTGGTGACGAAGAGCGGCACCAACAACCTGCATGCCACGTTTTACGAGTACAACCGGAACACAGTTCTGGCGGCGAACAGCTTCTTCAACAACCAGGCGGGAATTGCCAGGGCTCCACTGGTAAGGAATCAGTTCGGGAGTTCGGTCGGCGGTCCGGTAATCAAGAACCGCATCTTTTTGTTTGGCAACTGGGAGCGGCGCATCGATGCGAGTTCCACGCCGGTGACACGCACTGTGCCGACGGATTCGCTGCGGCAGGGTAACCTGAAATTCGCGCTTTCCGACGGCTCGGTTCAGACGCTGAGCTCAACGGAGGTGCAATCCATCGACCCCCTCCATCTTGGTTACAGTTCCGCCATGAAGACATATCTGAACTCGTTTCCGGCCGGGAATGATCCGGTGCTCGGGCTCGACAAGGGTTTGAACTTCACCGGGCTTCGTTTCAACGCGCCGCAAGGATACGATCAGACTGCATACGTGGCAAAGATGGATGTCGCCATCGATTCGGCGCGGAAGCATAATCTCTCGGTACGCGGCACCCTGAATGGCGGGAAACAGGATCTGGTAGCGGCGCAGTATCCGGGCCAGAGCGCGGCGCAGCAACTGATCGACAACAGCAAGGGAATTTCAGCGAATTACACGTGGGTGGTTAAGCCGAATCTCATCAATGTGGCGACCTTTGGGCTGACGCGGCTGGGATTGAACGACTCAGGGACACTGGGAACGGCGCTGTCGTTTGCGGGTATCAGCCCGGTAGCGGGTACTATCCCGCAGACCAACACCACCGTGCGACCGTCCATTCAGTTGCTGCCCACTTACAACTTCGCGGACAACCTGACGTGGACAAAAGGCGCGCACACCATCACGGGCGGGATCAATTTCCGGTTTATCAGAAACTCGCGTACGAGTTTCTCCAACTCGTTTCCGTCCTACTCGTTTAACCGCAATACTCTGGGCGGCCTCGGCGGCGACGCCACCACCTTTATAACGGCCTATATCAATCAGAAGCTGGGCACAACGGGGCTGACGCTTTCGCAGCCGACCGCGGCGACCAGCGGTCTGGGCGATCTGCTGGGGCTGATTAACCAGTACAGCGCGGTCTATCAGTTCACGAAAGACGGGTCGACAATTCCATTCGGCACGCCCGCGACGCGCCAGTACGCCGTGAATGATTACGAAGGTTACATACAGGACAGTTGGCGGATGCGGTCCGATCTCACGATCAACGTGGGACTGCGCTACATCAACTCGTCGGTGCCGTGGGAGACGAACGGCACGGAAGTGGTGACGACAGTTCCTCTGGAGAAGTACTTTGCAGAGCGAGTGGGCGCGATGAACGCGGGCACGCCGTCATGGGCGATCCCGGACGCCGCGCGGACCTATACGCTGGGCGGCGCAGCCAACGGCAAAAAGGGATGGTATGAGCGGACGAACATGAACTTCGCGCCGCGGTTCTCATTCGCTTATGCGCCGGAAGGCGACGGCAAGTGGTGGAACCGATTCCTGGGCAAAGGCAGTGTTCTGCGCGGCGGTTTCGCGCTCCTGTATGACCAATACGGGAACGATATGGTGTTCAACATCGATCAGAGCGGCTCACCGGGGCTGGCGAGCAGCGTGACGCAGCCGGTGAACACAAACTTCACGAATTCGCCTCGCTTCAACGGGATTGCGGGTCTGCCGGCGCTTCCATCGGCTCCCAGGGGAGGGTTCCCGTATACGCCGCCAACGATTACGGGCGGTTTCGATGAAGGCGTGGGCGTGGCTTCGAACCTGAAGGCTCCGTATTCGATGGTGATGAATCTGACGTGGGCGAAGAAGCTGCCATCGAATCTGTCGCTCGAGGTTGGTTATGCGGGGCGGTTATACCGGCGCGGTTTGCTGCAGCAGGATTTCGATCAGCCACTTACCCAGTTCAAGGATCCGGCATCCGGCACGACGTGGGCCCAGGCTTCAACGGTGATGCGCAACAACTACCTCGCGGCCGGGCAGAACTATGGGCCTATCGCCTCGATTCCGTTTATCGAGAATATGTTCCCTGGGCTGAAAAACGCTTATGTACCGGGGAGTGCGACCCAGAATTACTACCAGTCGTGGATCGTGCAAAACGGGTTGAGCGATCTGGACAATCTGAACCAGGCCGACCGGCAGCGCATTGCCGGGACGAATACGTGCTACAGCAAATTGGGCTGCAATACGTTCTTCCCGCTGCAGGCTGCGGGCTTGCCCACCTGGACGAATGCGGGCTTTTCGAGCTATCACGCGGCAACTTTCACGCTGCGGCGGCAGTTCGCGAAGGGCATGGGCTTCGATCTGAATTACACCTGGTCGCATTCCATCGATAATTCGTCCGGTGCGGAGAGCGGCGCGGGCACCGGTGGCGCCATATTGCAGGATGCATTCAATCCGGGATCGTTCCGGGGCTCATCGGACTTCGATACGCGACACAACATCACGGCGAATCTGATTTACGAGCTGCCGTTTGGCAGGGGTAAGTCGATGCTGAACGGTGGGAACGCGCTGGTAAATCAGATTGTAGGTGGGTGGCAGGTGTCGACGATTATGCGCTATCACTCGGGGCTGCCGACGACGATCAGCTCGAACGGATCGTTTCCCACGAATTACGAGTACAGCGCCCTGGTGAATCTGATTCCGGGTTCGACGAACGACTATGGGAAGTTTATCGACAACAATGGCCTGCCAAGCATTTTTGCGAACACGTCGGCCTCAGGGAATTACTTCCAGCAAGCGGGCGGCTCTACGGGGACACGGGCAATCGTGCGGTTGCCTGGCTTTGTGAACTTCGACGCGGCGTTTATGAAGACATTTGCGTTGCCGTTCGAGGGACACAGGCTGCAGTTCCGCGGGGAACTGTTCAATGTGTTCAATCATGTAAATTTCTACAATCCCGTTCTGGACGTCAATTCAACGGCCACGTTTGGGGAGTTGCAAAGTGCGTTTCCGGCAAGAGTGGTGCAGTTAAGTCTGCGATACGCGTTTTAAAACCGAGCGGTCAGGACGCGTGAACCGCTTCTGACCGCTTCTCAAAGTGAAGCCGCTTCGGTCCCCTCGGGGATGTCATCTTCTCCAGGTAGAGATAGATGACCGGAGTTATGTAGAGAGTCAGCAGTTGAGAGACAACCAGGCCGCCCACCACCGCAAGGCCGAGTGGGCGACGCGCTTCGCCCCCGGCGCCGTACCCAAGTGCAATCGGCATGGTTCCCAGAAGCGCGCACATCGTGGTCATCATGATGGGGCGGAAGCGCTGCAGACAGCCTTCGAAGATGGCTTCCTCCGCCGGCTTCCCTTCCCTGCGCGCCATGATCGCGAAATCCACCATCATGATGGCGTTCTTCTTGACGATACCGATCAGCAGGATAATTCCTACAAATGAGTAGAGGTTCAGGTCTTCGTGGAAGATCAGAAGGGTCAGCAGTGCGCCCAGACCCGCAGCGGGAAGCCCGGAGAGAATCGTGATCGGGTGAATGAAACTTTCGTAAAGCACTCCGAGCACGAGATAGATGACCAGAACCGCTATTACCAGCAGAATCGCAAGGCCACCGAGTGATCTCTGGAAGGCCTGAGCGGTGCCCTGATAAGTGAACGTAGTTGTATCGGGAAGCCCGATTTCGCGGGCCGCAGTGTCCACCTGTTCGGTCGCCTCGCTCAGCGAAACACCCGGTTTGGTGTTGAATTCGAAATTGACTGCCGGGAGTTGGCCGATGTGGTTCACGCTGAGAGGAGCAACTCCCTGGATCTGGCGGGTGACGGCGTCCAGCGGCACCAGTTTGTTGTTGCTGGAACGGATGTAGAGTTTCGAGAGACCGGCCGGGTCGCGCTGATACTCGGGGCGTACTTCCAGGATCACATCGTAATCGTTGGCGGCTGCCGTGATGGTAGAGACGCGGCGATTGCCATAGGCATCGTAGAGGGTATTAGCGATCTGCTCGGGGGTGATGCCGAGCGCAAGCGCGCGGTCCCGGTCGATGTCGACATTCACGCGCGGGCTGCTGAGTTGGAGACCGCTGTACACGTCAGCAATAGCGGGCATGGAGCGGAGCCTCGCTTCCAGCTTTGGCGCCCATTTATAGAGCACACTGGTGTCGGCGTCCTGCAGGGCAACTGAGTATTGGTAGCGTGATTCATTTTGCCCCAGCGTGAGCAGGGGCGGCAACTGTAGAAAGACGGAA
>JAUZEU010000048.1 GCA_030838885.1 Bryobacterales bacterium
GATATCGCCGCGAGGGCTGATACGGCGGGCAAATGTATTTGTCGCACCCGGGAAATCGATGGTGGTGAAATTGCCTTCATGAAGCAGAAAGCCATGGATAGCGCCGCCCGCGACGTAATTGCCGACGATATCGTCCTGAGCGTTGATACCGAATGGAAACGTAAACGTGGAGCCCGGGGGATCAATGGTGGTGAATTCATAGGCAAACGGGAGAGCGATTGTTGGCATCGCGACCAGCCCGAAAGCAAACAGGGTGATTTTGGTAATACGTTTCATATGCTGTTTCTTCCTTTTTCAGGCGCTGCCTGAGGATTGTTTGATCGTGAGTAGAAACTAACATTGCGATGACCTTGAAGTAGTGAAATCGCAGTGATAAATTGATGAGTAATTCATCAAGGTCTGATGAAGAGCGCCATGCGTCGACCGGACCCGCCAACGTGCTGGTGGCAAGGGATACGGGCTTGAGTAGCCAAGAGCCATACCCGATAGAAAAGCCACCCCGCCAGTACTGTTTTGCCCATTTCACATTGGACTTGGAGTGCGGGTTTCTGCGCCGGGGCACGGAAGAGGTAATCCTGCGTGCCAAGGCATTCGAAGTCCTGGCCTGCCTGGTCGAGCATCACGGGCGACTGGTGTCCAAAACAGCGCTGATCGAGGCGGTCTGGCCGGATGCTGCGATCACGGACAATTCGCTGGCCCAGTGTCTGCTTGAGATCCGCCGGGCACTGGCCGACGAAGAGCAACAGTTGATCCGAACGGTTACGCGCCGCGGCTACGTGTTCGCGGCACCGGTTACGACGCCGGTTGTGGAGATTCCACGCCAGCCAGTAATTGCGCCGCCCGAGCCTGGCCCTTTACCGGGTGCTCTGGTCCGGAAGCCAGTCTCTCTCAAGCTCCTCGCAAGTGCGCTGATTTTGCTGGCGATGGGCGCGGGCACGATGTTCTTTATCTGGCCTACTCATCCCACCCCACGGGAACTTACGTACACCCAGATTACAAACTTTACGGATTCGGCCGTATCGCCGGCCTTGTCGCCGGACGGCCGGATGGTTGCGTTCTATCGGAGCGACAATTGGTGGCTCACCAATGATCGGATTTATGTGAAGCTGCTTCCGAACGGTGAACCGGTCCAGATCACCGACGATCCGCGAGCCAAATACGGTCTGGCGTTTTCACCGGACGGCTCACGGATTGCTTACACAGTTTCGCAGGCAGGCTGGAATACGTTCACTGTTTCCCCGCTGGGCGGCGAACCGCGGCTGCTTCTTTCCAATGCCGCCGGGCTCACCTGGCTCGACGAACGCCGGGTCCTGTTTTCCGAAATAAGAACCGGCGTTCATATGGGAGTAGTCACGGCAACGGAGAGCCGCTCGGAATACCGCCACGTGTATTTTCCGCAGGATGAGCGCCGCATGGCGCACCTTTCTTACGCCTCGCCGGATCGCAAGTGGGCCCTCGTCGTGGAAATGGATCCTGTCTGGCAGCCGTGCCGCTTAATTCCACTGGATGGCAGTTCAGCCGGACGACAGGTTGGCCCGCAAGGGAGATGCACGGCCGCGGCATGGTCGCCGGACGGGAAGTGGATGTACTTTGGCGCGGAGGTCGATGGCAGTCATCATTTATGGCGGCAGCTTTTTGCGAAAGGAGAGCCTGAGCAGATCACCTCGGGCCCAATGGAAGCACAGGGGGTGGCCGTGACGCCGGACGGGCGTTCACTGATAACTTCGATCGGAATGCAACAGAGCGCGGTCTGGATTCACGACGCCGGAGGCGAGCGCCCCATCTCATCGGAAGGGCGCGTGCCAACTGTCAACCAATCCGGTCTGTTTGGGACCCGGCCGAAATTTTCGCGGGATGGGGCCTCGCTTTTTTTTCTTAGGCGAGCAGAGCCGGACGCTTCAATCGAGCTCTGGCGTACGAATCACGAATCGGGGAAGAGCGAAAATGTGGCGCCGGGGTTTTCGATGCTGGAATACGACGTTTCGAGCGACGAAAAGGAGGTGGTTTTCTCGACGCAGCCGTCGGGTAAGGCGACGCAGGTTTGGCTCGCTACTTTGGACCGGCGATCGCCTCCGAGGTTAATTTCCTCCTCCGGGGAGACTTCGCCGTATTTCGGCCCAGAGGGCCAGATACTATATCGCCTGTCGGACGGGAAAACCCATTATCTGGCCCATATGAACAGAGATGGCTCCGGCCGCTCGAAAGTAGTCCCTTATCCGATCGGCAACGTCCAGTCCATTTCTCCGGATCGGCGTTGGATTGTGGCGTATGCACCGTGGCCGGATCGAGGCCAGATGGTAACGATGGCGATACCAACGGGAGGAGGCGCGCCGCGGCGGATCTGTCCGGCTGCGAACTGCATGGCCTCATGGGCTCCTGACGGGAAGTTCCTCGATATCGGAATGCACCGGGCGTCACGCACAAGCCCTGGCCAGACATTGGTGCTCCCACTACGGAGCGGAGAGATGCTGCCCGACCTGCCGGACACGGGAATTTCCGGGTTATACGATGGAGCCGACTTGCCCGGCGCGCGTACGATTGACGCGTATGAGATCTCGCCGGGACCGGATCCTTCTGTTTTCGCCTATGTGAAAACGACGGTGCACCGAAACCTTTTCCGAATCGCGCTGCCCTGACGAGCGCGTGTGCAGATAGTCCGGAACAGACTGTGTTGCCCGTTGCGTCGGAACGCGACGGTGTTAGGCGTCCACTCTGACGTAGCGTCGGCATCTCGGACTTCTGCCTGGTGAGCCCGTTTGACAGCATTCGGGGAAGCGTGGGACATTCGTCCCGAAGTCGGCTTGTGCCCCTCAAAATTCCCGATCACCTTGATGGTGGCCAATAAGTCACCACTGGTACCTCGGCAAATCTGTCGTCGCCAATTGTTAAATGACGGGCAGGGCTGCGGGTCTGTACCAGTACCACAATTAACATGCGGCGTAAACTGAATGAGCGGTATAACATGATGGCCTCGGGTCACCTCAGCCGCATTACGTTCAACGATGGCCGGTGATGCAGTCCGTTATTGAGTAGCAGTGTTAATTAGCCCGGCGCGAGGTCTGCTTTGTACCACGTTTACCACCGGAGCGGAGTGCTATCCGTTGCGCCGGCCCGACTCGACTGCCATCTCAACGCATTCGAATCGATGCACGCTACCTTACTCATCACGAGTCCAGACGTTCCAGCACTGTCCTTTCCTGCCCGAACAGGTTGTTGACGATCCTGCACTCGCGATCGATCTGTATGGCGGCGCGCGATTGAGTTGTGTATGCCGGCCATGCAGGTTGCCCCTTTGCTGCGGGCGGCGGAGCATCGCGTGTATCGTTTGGTCAATCGGATGAATGTTATCGAATTTATACGGAATTTCGAGAGCGTGCGCAGCGCCAGGCGGATGATCCGTGCCCGGAATGAGGAAGTTCGACTGATGCGTGAACATGTACATGTACACCTGTCAATATTGGCGATTACGCCCTCTGTTCAGACGACAGAGCGTTACTGGGGTGCAAGCCGGGGATGCAGGCAGAAACTCCGTTACGCCGTAAACGCCAAGCTCGGCCTGAAGGATTCCCGAACGTTCGCCGACCGCCCCCATGCTGTGAACACCGGAACACGATATAGTTCAGGGTGATGAAATCCTCCACCAGATTATCCGCTCTTGCTTTCCTGCTCGTCGCCGGACTCGCCGCACAGGCGCCCAATCCGGACATTGCGGGCCGGTGGACAGGTGTTGCCGACACCACCGATGAAGCCGGTACAAAGCGACAGGAGAAGCAGACCATCGATATCCGGATGGAGGATGGCAAGCTCACCGGAAATCGGATCGACAAGACCGGGAAGACCGGGCTCAAACTGGATGTGCAGCAGGCGGGGGCGAAAGTGAACGTCTATGTCTATCTGGATTTTGAGGGCGGCGAGCCGCTGCGGTGGAAGCTGGAGCTGAAAGACGGGAACCTGACAGGTACGTTTTCGGCGCAGCACCACAATCCCGCGAAGTGGATTTACGACCGGGTGGGCGCCATCACAATGACGAAAGAGAAGTGAGCCGGATCACGATCAGTCTGGCTTTGCTCTGGCACTTCTTCTAAGGACAAGATTCGTCATCTTTGAATGCTCCACCTTCTCGTGTGCTGCATCGGAAGGAAAAAACCGAAAGGACTCTCTCCTCGCTCTCGCCGGTTCGAAAACCGGCTGGCCGATCCGAACAGTCGGCGACCCCCTGAAGACGGTTGTGCGTGAGACTCCCAGGAGATGGCGTTCGGAGAAGTGTGCCTGGGATGACGACCGACAAACCCCGATCGCTTCTTCGACGCCAGTAGAACACGCGCGCCCGCATTGTGGAGCCGAACGGCGTTTCCCGTTCCTGATCGGGTATGCTTCCCCTGACGGACTTAGAGCCGGCGTCGGAACTCACTTGCGGAAGATGGGCGTTTTCCGGCCAGGTGACAGATTGCCGCGATTGCCCGGGACGAGCCGACTTCTGCTCGCTTATCCTCCACAGGCGTGGCCCCTGTGCACGAAAAGCTTGACGCGATGTCGCGATCATTCGACACGACGCTCAAACCGGACGTAAGAGCAGAGCCCCCGATACGTTCCCAGCTCAGATCAATATTCCTCCTTGTGAAGACAGGTGGTCGCGACGGTTGCAGCCGTTCTCATTCGTCTGCTCAGATAATGAATCGCGAGCCTTTACCTATCAGGTTTCGACACAACTTCTTGTCGACAGTTTGACTTTTCACAGCGGTTAGATCCGTTGCCAACTCTGGTCAGGGCATATTGCCGACCTGATGCATTCTTGCAGGCGCTTCGACCTACGCCGCCGCCAAAAACAATTCGTTTCTTCTGTTCTGGTGATGATTCTCACATGTCTCAGCTTCCGAACACAGATTTTCAGCAAGGAGAGCAACGATGAGCAGAAGTTACAGGTTCAGCAGTATTTCGTGTTTGCCGCTAATCGCGCTGGTGCTGGCGCCGCTATCGGCAATGGCACAGGGCGTTACTTTGTATGGCGCTCTGTCGAATATGGACGTGGTCAACGACACCGGGGGCGAGGTCCACGGGTTCGAAATTGAGTTCAGGGGAGTAACAGGGGTTTATAGCTATTACAACTGGAATCGCTATGGCCCGCCAATTGTTACGCCCATCCCGGATGGCAGCGGAACATATGTAAGGTGGCTGTCGCCGTATGACCCGGCCACTCAGACCTTTGTCACGGGCACCCCGCAGGCATTGCACCCCACCCCGCTTACCGGGCACCAGTGCGTCATCGGCACGCCGGGTTACGCGACAAGCGGTTGCGAACACTTCGGTATGTCCACTACCGGTAACCCCACACAGACAATTTATCGATGGCTGGTAGCAGATCCGGCGAGTCCGGGGCAGTTGAAGGCAGGTACTTCATTGGTGGCGATCCCGGCGCCGGTTTGGGTTGTCCAGCCGCCCGTGGTGCCCGGCGCAGCACCTGTCGTGGTTGCGCAGGTGGACCCGCCCATTCCTCCTCCGCCCGCTAAGCTGTTTGGCGACGCTCAGTGGATGAAGACGTATAAGACGGAGAATGGCAGACAGGTGCTGCTGGATGAACTGGTGGCGGACAACGCGGTGGTTCCGCAGGACGACGCGCATCTGGAAACAGCCTGGGATCTGATGCAGACGGAACTCGGGAGCAACAGCAGGCGGAAGCAGAAGCGCGGCTCGCTCAGCGCCGGGTCCCACGCCGTGGTGCGACGCTTCGAATTCTATAAATTCACCGGAGCTGTCGATCCCGTGACGGGCCAGGCCATATGTCTCGACGGCACCTGCAGTGCCCCTGCGCCTTCGGAGGTGGGCGACTTCATCGGTGCGCAGAATGCGGCAGCCGACCTGAACGCACCGGCATCTTTTGCCGTAACCGTTACTGTGGCCGGCGATGGCCAGGTTTCGTCGGGCGATCGCGTGATCAAGTGCCCGGGCATCTGCACCGAACAACTGAACCCTGGCGCGTCAGTAACTCTGACCTCTAGAGGGATCAAGGGCGTGTTTGCGGGATGGGGCGGAGCATGCGGCGGTAACAGCCTTACGTGTACGGTCTCCGTGAACTCCGACGCGCCGGTGACTGCGACCTTTCTTAACGCCTACAAGCTGGTAGTAAAGGGAAATGGCAGCGGGTCCGTGAGCAGTGATCCATCCGGCGGTACTTACCTGCAGGGTACGGTAGTGACAGTGACCGCGGTACCCGGCGCAGGGGCGACCTGGAGGGGCTGGACAGGCGGGGGATGCTCAGGTCTGGCACTTACGTGTGCTGTGACCATGAACACCGATGCGACGGTGCAGGCGAACTTCAGGTAGGTTTGGTGGAGGGTCGGCTGCGCGGTAGCTGGCCCTTTCAACGCGCGTAACTCGGTAACTCACCCGCGTTATTCTATCCGGCATAAGCCGCACCCTGGTCATTGGCGCTACCTTCGCGAAGAACCAGCAGATAGTTGTCCGTCTCCGTAGCCATGCTCAATCCCCTAAGCGAAAAGCAAGCCGAAGTGTGTCCTTCCTCCGGGCGGAAGTTTCTCCCGGGATGATCAGCAGATTTTACACAACGCCAGGGACGATCGGAATTGAAATGAGATTGCGACTATGCGGCGGCGCTTGAGTGCTTTTCGGCGCTGTTTTTCGTTTGATGGCCAACCCGTCGTAATCCGATGGATGCAGTTCGTCATCGTATACCGGTCGCTGCGGCTTGTTACCATGATGCGTATCGAGGCAGGATTTAGAGCACCGGCTCCTCGTGTTCTGCATGCCTTGCAATTCGCCTCTTTAGCATTCAGTAAGGCTACGCCACCACTGTAACTCCAGCCCTTCTCGACAGCCGCGCGGGTCGAGTGGAGAGCCCTGGCTGCGGGGTACCTGCGCTCCTCGACGTCAATCTCGGTGGCGGCCCCGGCGCTGACGATTGCTATCTTCCCGGCCGGATTTGCCAGCTTTTATTGGAGTTTCGGCCGGCGAACACGGGGATCGCGCCGCCGGTTTTGGTGGTTCCGCCCCCTCCGGCGGGCCATGTAGAATCGGGTGGGTAAGGTTTCAAGGTGTATGGGAAAGATATCCCGGCCCACGTTGTGGCTCCTGGTCTTCGCCTGTGCGGGCCCGTTGATCGCGCTGGATCCCCATCAGCCGATCAGGCAGCTTTACCACACGGTATGGACGGCCAGGGACGGCTTGACCGGCGAGGTCCATGCCTTAGCCCAGACGGCGGACGGCTTCCTTTGGGCCGGGACCAGGGATGGATTATTCCGGTTCGACGGAGTCTCGTTTGAACGCTACCGGCCGGAGACCGGGTCCCTGCCGGCGCGTGATGTCGTTACACTGTTTGCCCTCCCCTCCGGCGGGCTGTGGATCGGCTATTACAACGGGGGCGCAACCTTTCTCAACGCTGGACGCGCCACGAACTACGCGGAAGACAGCGGTCTTCCCATAGGCACGGTGAGAGCCTTCGCCAGCGAGTTGGATGGGACCGTTTGGGCGGCTACGCTGAGCGGCCTCGCGCGGTTCGACGGTCGCCGGTGGCAGTGGATCAGAACTGACTGGAACTTCCCCGTGCTGGGGCCGTCCACCGTAGCGGCCGATGAGTCCGGGACCATATGGAGTTGCGGCGCCGTCGAAGGGACATACTTTCTTTCGCGAGGACAGCGCCGGTTCCAAAAAGCCCCATCGGGGAAGTGCTTTGGGCAGTTGCCCACTTTCGCGGCCGGCCCGGATGGGCGCTTCTGGTCGTGGACCCTATCCGACTCCTTGTTGACACAGGTTGGGACAATGACCCGTCCCAAAGAGCGATCGGAAACGAGCGCAGTTTCGTCCGGAGGGACGATCCGTTTCGATCGCGACGGTGCCGCCTGGTTGGTTACCTACGGCGACGGCATCATGCGGATTGCCTCTCCCGATCGATTTCAAAGCGCACGTATTTCCGAAAAAGACCCACTGGTTGAAAAGTATTCCGGGAAA
>JAUZEU010000086.1 GCA_030838885.1 Bryobacterales bacterium
CGACTCCGGTGACCTCACTCGTCGCCTCGTTGATGTGGCGCAGGACGTGATCATCAGCGAAGACGATTGCGGCACCACGGAAGGCATCGTTGTCGAGCCGATTATCGAATCGGGCGAAATCATCGAACCGCTCCGCGACCGTATCGTCGGACGTGTGGCTCTCGAAGATCAGCGCGATTACGAGAACAACGTGATCGTGTCGGTGAACCAGGAGATTACGGAAGATCTCGCCGCGGCCATTCAGGCTGCGGGTATCGAGCGCGTGAAGATTCGCTCGGTGCTCACCTGCGAATCGAAGCGCGGTGTTTGCGTCGCCTGTTACGGGCGCAATCTCGCCACCGGACGTCTGGTGGAACGCGGCGAAGCGGTCGGCGTGATCGCGGCGCAGTCCATCGGCGAACCTGGCACTCAGCTGACCATGCGTACCTTCCACATCGGTGGTACGGCAACGCGAATCTCCGAACAGTCGAAGCAGGACGCGAAGTCGGACGGTTTTGCCAAGTACCTCAACATCACCCATGTCAAGAACGAAAAGGGTGAAATCATTGCGATGAACCGCAGTGGTATTTTGGCCGTCGTCGATGACAAGGGCCGCGAAAAGGAACGTTATCCCGTAGTCTACGGTGCGCGTATCACCATCGCGGACGGGGAAGCCGTCAAGGCCAACCAGGATCTGCTCGAATGGGATCCGTACACGTTCTCGATCCTGACCGAACTGACCGGCGTCGTGCACTTCAAAGATCTGCAGGAGGGCATCACGCTCGCCGAGCAGGTGGACGAAGTCACCGGTATGTCACAACTCGTGGTCACGGACTCGCCGGATGAAAAACGTCAGCCGATGCTCCAGATCAAGGGCCCCGGCGGCACCCGCAAGTACCTCATGCCGACCCATGCTCACCTCATGGTTCGGGATGGTGAAGAGGTTCACGCGGGCGACGTTCTGGCGAAGATCCCTCGCGAAACCACCAAGACCAAGGACATCACCGGCGGTCTGCCGCGCGTTGTCGAACTGTTCGAAGCGCGCAAGCCGCGTGAATCGGCCATCATGGCTGAGATAAACGGTGTTGTGAAATACGGTGAAATCTCCAAGGGTCAGCGCCGGCTCTATGTCGTTGGTGACGACGGACAGGAGCGCGAATACTCGCTGCCCCGTGGTGTTCATATCAACGTGCAGGAAGGCGAGCGCGTGGCGGCCGGCGATCCTTTGATGGATGGTCCCCGCAATCCGCATGACATTCTGGATGTCCGCGGCGAGAAGGAACTGCAGAAGTATCTCGTCAACGAAATTCAGGAAGTCTACCGCCTGCAGGGCGTGAACATCAACGACAAGCACCTGGAAGTCATCTCTCGTCAGATGATGCGCTGGGTGCGTGTGGAAGATATCGGCGACACGGAATTCCTCCCCGAAGAGGTGGTGGATAAGTTTAAATTCCGTGCGGAAAATCTGCGAGTCGAAGAAGCGGGTGGTGTACCGGCGCAGGGCAAAGCTGTTCTGCTCGGCATCACCAAGGCGTCGCTTTCGACGGATTCGTTCATCTCGGCGGCGTCCTTCCAGGAAACCACGCGAGTGCTCACCGAAGCCGCCATCAACGGCAAGGTGGATTACCTCCGCGGTCTTAAGGAAAACGTCATCATGGGACGCCTCGTCCCGGCCGGTACCGGCATGGAATTCTATCGCCGGACCCGTATCGCAGGCGAGGACATCGTGGAAGAGCCGATTCCGGAGCCGTCGCTGGATGCGTTGGCAGGGTATGAGGACGAAGCTCGGGTTCACTACACTGGTGGCCTCAGCGAAGATCTCGGACCGGAAGAAACGCTGGCCGAATAAGCCGGTTATACATTGGAAGAAAAGCCGGGCAGCCCGAAAGGGCTTGCCCGGCTTTTTTGCTTGGCATAGGCCCGGTCATGCAGGCCCTGCGCGTTTTGGACCGCCTGTTGACAGCGCCTGATCTCCATCCAGTTCGAATACAGCTTTCGCCCTGCTCAACAGACAATCGAATTGTTCCGCGGCCACAGTTGCTTTGGTCGCTCCGTCATCCAGGCCCGCGACGCCTGCTGCCGCCCGGTGGCGCTCCCGCAACTCGCCTTGCAGCGAATTCGACACCTCGCGTACCCGCTTAAGGATATCGGCGACTACCACTTCGAGATCTGCCGAATCCGGCAGATCCAGCTTCCCCGCAACACCGATCCGATTCACCATCCGGGATGGTGCGGGCGAGGCGAGACAACCCGCAGAAGTTCCGCTTGAGTGCGCACGCGGGCTGCTCAACGCTGCAGCCGCCCGTTTACAAAAGGCTCGTCAGGGTATGCCATGTATCCGATCTGATTCGGTCAGCGATTGAGGAAAAGTATCTCCGAACTGCCCGTCAGCGCGTGGATGCGTTTCGAGTCTGGCAGGCGCCCTGGCGTGATCGCGAAGACATAACTGACGCCGCCGAGTATGTTCGCGAACTGCGACAAGACGGACGGCTTGACCGTCTGTATCCTGAATGACCGGCCTCATAATCGATTCGGATATCCTATCGAGTTACTCCGAGCCAGAAATGCCCTCGTATCGTCAGCCTTTGAAGAACTTCTGGGCCGGCTGTCCCGCTCTACTACAGTGCTGTGAGCCTTTGTGAGATCGAGCAAGGTGCCCGTGACAAGGAACGCGGCGCCATTACCGCTCTGTTCTCGTTCATGACTTGCCTCCCCTGCGACTGCAGCATCGCAAACAATGCGGGTACCATTCTTAAGCAATTTCGAAAGACCCATCTGATCGGTTGGGAGACGCTCTGTTTCGGCTACGGCGCCCAATCACGGCCTGCTGCTTTGGACTCGGAACCGAAAGCACTATCCGGGTCCGAAGCTGCAGTTCTTTCAAAGTTGACGGTCGCACTCGCGCGCTTCTCTCAATACTATCCTTGAGTTCATGAACCGCCTTGATGAGTTACGCCAACGCCACGCGGCTGCCGAAGAAGGTGGCGGCCCGGAGCGGCGCGAACGCCAGCACAAAGACGGCAAGCTCTCCGCGCGCGAGCGCATCGAACTGCTTCTCGACGAAAACACCTTCGAGGAACTCGACAAACTCGTCCAGCACCGCTGCCGTGACTTCGGCATGGACGGCCAAATAATCCCTGGCGACGGCCTCGTCACCGGGCACGGGCGCATCAACGGTCGCCCAGCCTACGTCTTCGCGCAGGACTTCACCGTGTTCGGCGGCTCTCTTTCCGAAACCAACGCCCGCAAAATCTGCAAGGTCATGGACCTCGCCCTTAAAGTCGGCGCACCCATCATCGGCCTCAATGATTCCGGCGGCGCCCGCATTCAGGAAGGCGTGGTCTCGCTCGGCGGTTACGCCGATATCTTCCTGCGCAACACCCTCGCCAGCGGCGTCGTGCCCCAGATCTCGGCCATCATGGGCCCCTGCGCCGGCGGTGCTGTCTACTCACCTGCCATTACTGATTTCACCTTCATGGTCGCGGACACCAGCTATATGTTCGTCACCGGCCCTGATGTCATCAAAACCGTTACGCACGAAGACGTCACAAAGGACGAACTGGGCGGCGCCATGACCCACAACTCCATTAGCGGCGTAGGCCACTTCATTGCGCCTGACGATTCCGATTGCATTCGCATGATCCGTGAACTCATGAGCTTTCTCCCGCAGAACAACCGTGATGATGCGCCGCGCCGCGCCACCGAAGACCCGATCGATCGCGCCGACCCCGAACTCGACAGCATCGTGCCCGCCGAATCCAACCAGCCCTACGACATGAAAGACGTAATCCAGCGCATTGTCGACGATGCCTGGTTCTTCGAAGTTCACGAACACTTTGCAAAGAACATCGTGGTGGGCTTCGCGCGGCTCGATGGAAGGCCTGTCGGCGTCGTCGCGAATCAACCGGCATTCCTGGCTGGCTGTCTTGACATCAATTCTTCCGTCAAGGGCGCTCGCTTCGTGCGCTTCTGCGATGCTTTCAACATCCCGATCGTCACATTCGAAGATGTTCCGGGCTTTCTCCCGGGAACAGAGCAGGAATTCGGGGGCATCATCCGGCACGGCGCGAAGCTGCTCTATGCCTACGCTGAGGCTACCGTTCCCAAGATTACCGTCATCACACGCAAGGCTTACGGAGGCGCTTATTGCGTCATGGGCTCCAAGCACCTTCGAACGGATGTGAATCTCGCCTGGCCTACTGCGGAGATCGCTGTGATGGGTGCGCAAGGCGCAGTGAACATCGTCTACCGGCGCGAACTGATGTCCGGCACACCCGAACTTCGCGCGCAAAAGATCACGGAATTTAACGAGCGTTTCGCGAGCCCCTTCGTTGCAGCCGAGCACGGCTATATCGACGATGTGATCGAGCCGCGCGAAACCCGCACTCGCCTGATCCGGTCGCTCAGGATGCTTGAAACCAAGGTGGACACCATGCCGCGCAAGAAGCATGGCAATATCCCGCTGTAGGGTTCGCCAGTCTTCCGGATCAATTTTGCGCGAAGCAGTTCATCAATGAAATTGAGAAGCTGTATCGCGGGTCAGGTAAGGATCTGCCGCACGGCAGCATGACGCGCGGTAATCCAGGCCGGGCTACGAAGCGAGGAGCCGTTCTACGGTTGACACGGCGCCCTGATACTCGGCGAAGCACGCGTCCTCGGCCCCGCTCAGCCGGTGAGCATATGTCGCACTCTGGAGAGTAGGGCTGGGTCCGTCTTTATAGAAATAATGAGCGCCGGAATTGCCGGTATTGGTCTCGACCGTAACATGAAAAGAAGGGCCGAGGAGCGTCGCTGCAATCTTCGCCGCGGTATCGGTCGGATCAATAAAAGAGGGAACTTCCTTTTTCACAATGGTAGCGTGAAGACTGTTGCCTAAACGCGCGATTCGGCAGCTGACGTCCCCTTCCTTGGGTTCGTAACCCAGTGCCGACCACCATGCTTCGCGAGTTGTTTCCTTCTTCCAGTCCTTCTTCACGACGGTGGGTGCTGCGTGTTCCACCTTGAAGCCCAGCATGCTGAGCGGCACTGGTGTGCCCCTTTTGCGCGAAGGCTGAATGATGGAAGGACCGGCAAATGGCTTCTGCTGAATGGAACGATACGGATCGTAAACAGGGGGCGCCGGACGTGTTTCCGTAAAGGACGACACCCTGCGCTGCATGACAGGGGCAATCGGTGCGGGTTTAGTCAGGACTGGTGGCTGCGGCCTGTATACCGGAGGAGCCGTGGATCGGTTCGGAGCGGGCTTCGGGTAAATGACCGGTGCGATCTGAGGTCGATAGACAGGGGGTGGCGCCGGTCTTGGAGCCGGCGTTCTGGACTTCGACTCTGGAAGTTCCTTCATTTCGGAGCCTCGAATTCGTATCGTACTACACCGGCGGCGAGACTATGAAGCTGACTCCAAACGCCTCTCAGACATGTTCGAATCTGCCTGGTCAGATCGCGGAATATGCGAGGGCAGAACCGATCCTGGTCGACCGCTTTTTCCAGCCCTCGAACCCTTGGACCGCATCTGACAGAAGCCGTGCAACTTCCTCCAAACTGAACGCATCTCCCCCTTATGGAATTCCGCAGACTCGGCAACACCGGCCTGAAAGTCCCTGTACTCTGCTTCGGCACCGGCACCTTCGGCGGCAGCGGCGAATTCTTCGGAGCCTGGGGCCAAACCGAAGTCGCCGAAGCCACGCGCCTCCTCGACATTTGCCTCGAAGCCGGTGTCAACTACTTCGATACCGCAGACATATACTCCAAAGGCCTCTCCGAAGAAATCCTCGGCAAAGCCATCGGCAACCGCCGCCACGAAGTCATCATCTCGTCCAAGGGCACCTTCCCCATGAGTGACGCCCCCAATAGCGTCGGCTCCTCCCGTCACCACCTGATCAACGCCTGCGAAGCCAGCCTCCGTCGCCTCGGCACCGACTATATTGACGTCTATCACCTCCACGGCTTCGATGCACTCACCCCTGTTGAAGAAACCCTCCACACACTGAACACGCTGGTGGACAGCGGCAAAGTCCGCTACATCGCCTGTTCCAACTTCTCCGGCTGGCACCTCATGAAGTCCCTCGCGATCTCGGAAAAATATGGCTGGGCAAGGTACGGTTCTCATCAGGTCTACTACTCGCTCATCGGCCGCGACTACGAATGGGAACTCATGCCCCTGGGGCTCGATCAGGGCGTGGGCGCAACCATCTGGAGCCCGCTCGGTTGGGGCCGCCTGACCGGCAAAATCCGCCGCGGTCAGCCCCTGCCTGAGGTGAGCCGCCTGCACAAGACAGGCGACAAAGGTCCCCAGGTGTCTGATGAATATCTCTATACAGTGATAGACGCGCTTGATGAAATTGCCCGCGAAACCGGCAAAACAATCCCGCAGATTGCCATCAACTGGCTTCTGCAGCGTCCTACGGTTGCAAGTGTCATCATCGGTGCGAGAAATGAAGAGCAGCTTCGCCAAAACCTCGCCGCCGTGGGATGGAACCTGACGCCCGATCAGGTAGCGCGCCTCGACAAAGCCAGCGAACCTGCCGCACCATACCCTTACTGGCACCAACGGCAGTTCGCCGACCGCAATCCGCTCCCGGTCCCGTACTACCAGAGTTGAAGCTTACGGGGGCCAAGCCCCCAGCACCCGCCGCAGCATTACCATTTCGCCAATGTGGTAAGCGTTGTGGTCCACCACCAGTAATACTTCCCGAAGCACCGTCTGGCCGTCGCCATGCGGAATCTTCGCGAACAGATCCGTGCCCTCATCCCTCACCAAATCTGTAATCTCCTGGAAGTCCTCGCGAAAGCTGGCCACACTCCGGTCCCAGGCACCCTGATCCGGAGGCTCGGGTGAATCCGGCCAGTACCCCGCCGGAAACTCGGGCGAAACATGCGCGGCATCCTGCGTAAACTCCAGAATGTCCCATTGCGCAATTCGCAGATGTTCCAGAAGCTCCCAGGCTGAATGAACCCCCTCCGCAGGCCTTACGCCGCGCAACTTCGGCGGCATCCCCTTGATCGCCGCTTCGAAATCGACGTGCGCCTCGCCACCTTTCAGCAGCGCCAGCAAGTGTTCCCGAAGAGCTTTGTCGCGTGCCATCAATGTCCTCGCTGAATCCAGCTTAGCCAAATAAACCAACGCCGTCTGGTATCAAAGAAGGAGCGCGATGGCAGATCAGCCCCCCAGCAATCAGACGTATCCGGCACTGCTCGCCAGCATCAAAGAACGCATTCAGAGAGCCCAGGTCCGGGCAGCTGTTGCCGTGAATCAGGAGCTCGTGTTCCTGTATTGGGGCATCGGTAAGGAAATCCTTGCCCGGCAGCACCAGGAAGGCTGGGGTGCAAATATCATCGCGCGGTTGGCGAAGGATCTCAAAGCGCAGTTCCCGGAAATGCAGGGCCTCTCACCCCGCAATCTCGGATATATGAAGGCGTTTGCTGAGGCATGGCCGGACGAATCAATTTTGCAAGCGGCGCTTGCAAAATTGACCTGGTACCACAACATCACGCTCATTCAGAAGGTTAAGGATCCTGCGGAGCGCCTCTGGTACGCCGGGCAGGCCATCGAAAACGGCTGGAGCCGCAACGTCCTCGTCATGCAGATCGAGACCGGGCTCTTTCGCCGTCAGGGAAAAGCTCTGACGAATTTCGGCCAGACCCTTCCATCCCCCCAGTCCGACCTCGCCCAACAGATCCTCAAAGACCCTTATAACTTCGATTTCCTGACGCTCACCACCGCAGCACACGAACGAGACCTCGAATCGGGACTTCTCGAGCACATCCGGAAATTTCTCCTCGAACTCGGTGTCGGCTTCTCGTTCGTCGGAAGCCAATACCCGCTTGAGGTAGGCGGAGAGGACTTCCGGATCGACCTTCTCTTCTATCACCTGAAACTCCGCTGCTTCGTCGTAATCGATCTCAAGATGAAGCCCTTCAAACCCGAGTATGCCGGGAAAATGAACTTCTACCTGGCAGCTGTAGATGATCTGCTCAAGCACTCCACAGATCAGCCAACCATCGGCCTGATTCTATGCAAAGGCAAGAACCAGCTCGTAGTCGAGTATGCCCTCCGGAATGTAACCACGCCCATGGGAATCGCCGAGTTCAAGTATCTCGAATTTCTCCCCGAAGGCCTCAAAGGCAGCCTGCCCACAGTCGAAGAATTCGAGGCGGAACTCGGTCTCTCAGACCAGTCCGAAACCTAACCTCTACCGTTCCGGCAAGGCCCAGGCAAACATCACGCCACCAGCACTGGTCAACAAATACTGACGGCCATCCAGCTCATAGGTAATCGGAGAACTCTGCATGTTCTGCCCCTGGCCCGCATGCCAAAGCGTCTTCCCGTCACTCGTCCGCAACCCCAGCACACTACCCTGCGAATCTCCCGTAAACGTGAGCCCCGCCTCCGTCGTTAGCACCCCCGCTCCCGCCCCATTCGGCCCCAGCTCATGCGACCACTTCACCTTTCCGGTCTGGTAATCGATCGCCTCCAGCACGCCCTTACCCCACACACCATAGTCCGCCCCGGCCCATCCAAACGTCCCATCGGCAGGCTTCGTGAAATAAATCCCATAGCTCGGATGCGCGCTCACAATAAACAACCCCGTCTTCGGATCGAAACTAGGCGACCGGTAATTCGTCAGACCACCTTCATCGGGAGCAATCAGCCTCCCGTCCGGTGCCGGATCCTTCGCCGGATTCGGAATCGGCTGCCCCTTTTTATCCAGTCCCGTGGACCAGTTCACCGGCCCGAAGGTCGTTGTCACCAGGCTCTCCCCCGTAGTCCGGTCAAGCACAAAGAAGTACCCGTTGCGCGAAGCCTGCATCAGCATCTTGCGCGGCTTCCCATGGAAATCGCCATCCACCAGCACCGGAATCTCAACGGCATCCCAGTCATGCGTATCGTGCGGCGAAGGCTGAAAGGCCCACTTCTTCTTACCCGTGTTCGGATCGATCGCGACAATGCTGCAGGTATCCGGATTATTCCCCGGCCGTACCTCCCCGTTCAGCACCGGCGTCGGATTCCCCGTCCCCCAGAACACCGTATCCGTATCCGGATCGTAAGTGCCCGTCATCCATGTCATACCGCCGGTCGTTGCGTTCGGGGTCCCCGCAGGCGGCGTGCTGTCCCATCTCCACTGCGTCTTGCCCGTCTCCGGATCCACGGACTTCAGAAACCCTGTCAGATTATCGAAATCGCCCGACACCCCCACCAGCACATGGTTCCGAATAATCAGCGGTGACATCGTCGTCCAGTATCCGCGCGCCGCATCGGCCACCGCCACGTTCCAGCGCACTGTGCCATCCTTTGCGTTCAGGCAGACCAGATGCGAATCCGGCGTCATGAAATACAGCCATTCGCCGTACATGGAAACGCCCCGGCTTCCGATATGAAAACCCTTATTAGCCGGGTAGGCATAATGCCACAACTGGTGCCCGGACCGCGCATCCACCGCATAAACGTTATCCGGGGTGCTGAAGTAAATCACCCCGTCCACCAGCAGCGGAGACGCCTTGATCTGCGTAGCCGCCCCCGTTTGAAAAGCCCACGCCAGTGACAGGCTTCCCACATTCTGCGGATTAATCTGTGTCAGCGGACTATGCCGACGCCCCGAGTAGTCCCCGTGATAAGCCGGCCAGCTGTCCTTTGGCGGTTTCAGCAAAATGTCAGGCGTGATTCCCTGCGCCATCAACGTGGAGGCCGTAAGCCAAATCAGATGTTTAAAGGTCATATCGGTCTCCTATTTCAGCGTCAGCAGGTAAGTCATCAGGTTGTGGATGTCGTCATCCGTATACTTCGCCAGCAGTTCCACGTGCGCCTCCGCCGGATCGTCCACCTTGACCTTCACTTTGCTCATCGGCCAGGACCGGTAACGCCCAGACGCATCCCGCAGCGCCACCGTAAATTCATCCATAAAAGCGCGCTCTCCCGTCACACTCTCGCCCGATGCCGTCGTCACCGTGACCTTCGCCTTCGCGCCCCGGGGATACATCAGCCGCTGGAACAGCTTTAACCCATCATTCCGCTTCGCTACGCCGGCCAGGTCGCCCGTAGGTGAGTGGCACGAATTGCACTTCCCCGCGCCATTAAAATACTGTTTCCCCTTGTCGATGTTCCCCGTGGTCAGGTCGGACGCATCCACGCCCTTGCGCCCGCCCTTCTGCGCTTCCGCGATTTTCTTCTGCTCATGGATGAACGCCGCCAGCTGCGCGAGTTCCTGGTCGGTCACTGTGAACCGGGGCATATTATTCCGTCCGTTCCGCACCACCGGCCCGATCTTGTCGCCCGCAACGTCTTCCGTCACCAGCTTCGAACGCGTCAAATCCGGCCCGTCCTCACCCCCGCCAGTATCGCGCCCGTGGCAAAACGCGCACTGCTGCACGAATGCCGATTCGCCCGCCTTCACGAGTTCCGTCTGAGCAGAAAGCCTACCTGTGCAGGCAAGCAGGGCCGTGCCGATCAATAAGGTGTTGCGTGTAATTGAATGCATCAATGTGAAACCGACGTGTACGAGATTACCACCAATCGGCAGCCAAACGCCTGCGCCCGGATGTGTCCGTCACCGGACAGCGCTGTGCGACCCCGAACAGCCCAGCCATCCCGAATCTCCCTAAAACCAACAACATGACGCCGCATTTGGTGGGCACCCGAGTGCACTTGAAACGCCCATGCTGGCCATCACGCAGGATTTCCGCCACGCCCTTCGCGTGCTTCTCAAGGCTCCCGGGTTCGCCGCCTCTGCCATCGCCATCTTCGCGCTTGGCATCGGAGCCAACACCGCGATCTTTACCGTGGTCAACACAGTGCTGCTGCGCCCGCTCCCGTTTCCGAAGCCGGACCGACTCGTCAGGCTCTGGCACGTGCCTCCCGAGAAAAGCTTCCCCGGCATGAAGACGTTTTCAGTCTCACCTGCCAATTATCTGGATTGGCAGGCGCAATCCGATGTGTTCGAGAGCATGGCCGCATACAAGCAGCGCTCCGTTAACCTGACCGGCCAGGACCGCCCTGAGTCAGTCATGGCAACCTCCGCGGAATCCGGCTTCTTCAAAGTGGTCGGCGTAAACGCGGCTCTCGGCCGCACCTGGTCCGCAGATGACGACAAAGCCGGTTCCGGTCATGTTGCCGTGCTGAGCCATCGCTTCTGGGAAACGCACTTCGGTGCGAGCCCCTCCGCCCTCAATGCCACTCTTACGCTCGATGGCCAGAGCTACACCATCATCGGCATCATGCCCGCGCGTTTTACCTTACCGTCCTGGGGAGCTACCTCGGCCGATCTCTTCCTCCCTCTCGCATGGGACGCGGCCACGCGTGCGGAGCGCAAGAACCACAACTGTAACGTCGTTGCCCGTCTCAAACCGGGCGTGGAATTGAATCAGGCACTCGCTCAGTTGACCACCATCTCCCGCCGTCTGGAAGGTCAGTATCCCGAAGCCGATCAGGGCTGGGGAGCCACCGCGATCCCCCTTCACGAGCAACTCGTCAGAGACGTCCGGCCAGCCCTGCTCCTGCTCTCCGGTGCGGTAGTCTTCGTTCTTCTGATCGCCTGCGCCAACGTCGCAAACCTGGTGCTTGCCCGAACCCTCGGCAGGCGTAAAGAGCTGGCAATACGCGTCGCCCTGGGCGCGAGCCGCGCACGCACCCTGCGGCATGTCATGGCGGAGAGCCTGCTGCTCTCCCTGGCAGGCGGAGCCGCCGGCCTGGGCGTTGCCCACTTCGGAGTAAAACTCATCATGGATTTTCTTGCCGGCCAGATACCGCGGGCCACTGAGGTCCGGCTTGATGCCACCGTCCTCGGCTTCACGCTCGCCGCATCCCTGATCACCGGCGTGCTCGCAGGCCTGTGGCCCTCCTGGCGTTCCTCGCGGGTCGACGTAAATGACGCCCTGAAATTGGGCTCCGGCCGCGGCGATTCCGAGTCCAGCCGCCGCTTCACCCGCAGTATCCTTGTCACCGCTGAGGTCGCTCTGTCTCTCATGCTGCTCATCGGTGCCGGCCTCACCATTCGCAGCTTATGGATACTGAACGGCATCAGTCCCGGCCTCGATCCCCATAATGTGCTTACGATGAGCGTCGCCATCCCGTCCGCCACCTACGCCGGGCGTCCCCGCCAGATTCAGTTCTTCAGCGAGGTCCTCCACAACATCCGCGCGATTCCGGGCGTCGAGTCTGCCGGAACCACAGATACCCTGCCGCTCACCGGAGGCGGATCCATGCAGCCGGTTGTAATCGAGGGTCGGCCCGCCGCCGTCTTCGCCGAGCAGCCCGAAGTCGCCGTCCGCCGCATCGGTACCCAATATCTCCACTCACTCCACATACCCCTTCTCCGCGGGCGCGATTTCACCGAAGGCGATACGCAAAAGACCACCCCGGTGGTGCTCATCAGCGAATCCATGGCAACTCAGTTCTGGCCCGGGCAGGACCCCACAGGCCACCAGATAGTCCTCTCCTTTGTCCCCGATACAACCCTCGAGGTAGTGGGCGTAGTCGGTGATGTAAAAGATAACGGGTTAGACGTGCTGCAACCCGTGCCTACCTTGTATGCGCCACACGCGCAGTTCGGCGGCGGGGGGATGTCTCTGGTCGTTCGCACCAAACTTCCGCCCGCATCCATGACCCAGGCCGTTGTCGACGCCGTGCGCCGGGTAGACCACGAACTGCCGCTGACCGAAATCAAAACCATGGATGACCTAATCGCCGAATCGCTCTCGCAACGGCGCTTCACCATGATGCTGCTCGCCGCTTTCGCCGGCCTTGCGCTCATATTGGGCATCTACAGCGTTCTCTCCTACACCGTGCGAGAACGCCTGCGCGAAATCAGTATTCGCACGGCAGTGGGCGCGCAGGTTGGCGACGTGCTCCGGCTCGTGGTGATGGAAGCGATGAAGCCAGCCGTCCTGGGAATCGTGCTCGGGCTGGCGGGCGCACAAGCCCTGACCGGGATGCTCGCTGCACAGGTTTACGGGGTAGCTGTGACGGACCCTGCCACGTACGCGGTCACGTCACTCGGGCTCATCGCAGTCGCACTCGCGGCAAGTATCATTCCGGCTTGGCGCGCTGCCAGAGTAGATCCCCTCAAGTCACTCCGGGATGATTAGGGTAATTAGCACGAATTATCACACTCGCTCCGTAACTTAGCGCTGATTTGTCACACTACTGTACGTGATTAGTATTCTGTTATCAGCAGCTTAGCTCTGCCGCTGCCCTGGCACCAGACGTGCTATGCGTATGGTAGAGAAGATATGAATCGGGCGCAAATGAAAACGATCGCCGAAGATCCCCGCGTTTCCACCGGCATTGAAGGGCTGGATGACGTTCTCGGCGGCGGCTTTCCCGAAGGGCACCTGTTTCTGGTAGAGGGCGTTCCCGGCAGCGGCAAAACTACCTTGGGGCTTCAGTTCCTGATGGAAGGTGCAAGGCTCGGTGAAAGTGTACTGTATGTCACCCTTTCGGAATCGCGGGACGAGATCGAAAAGGTTGCGCGTTCTCACGGCTGGTCCCTCGAAGGGATTTCCGTTTATGAGTACGCTGCCACTGACGGTAACCTCCGCCCGGAAGACCAATATTCGGCCTTTCATCCCTCGGACATCGAGTTCCAGGACACCACCCAAACCATCCTCCGCACGGTCGACGATACACAACCTCGCCGCATCGTCATCGACTCACTTTCCGAAATCCGCCTGCTCGCGGGCGACTCGTTGCGCTACCGACGCCAGGTTTTGGCCCTCAAGCATTACTTCACCAGCCGGAACTGCACCGTGCTGCTGCTCGATGACCGCACCTCCGGCCGCAATGATCAGCAGCTTCAGAGCATCGCTCACGGAGTGCTTTCGCTCGAAAAGGTAATGCGCGAATTTGGCCGCACCCGTCGGCGTCTCGAAGTCGAAAAGATGCGCGGCAGTACATATCGTCAGGGTTATCACGATTACAACATCGAAACCGGTGGCATGGTAGTATTCCCCCGCCTGGTGCCCGCTGAGCACGAGGGCACGTTCACAGACGGCTATATCGAGAGCGTCTCGCCGGGCCTTGATGAACTCTGGGGCCGTGGAATCGAGCGCGGCACCAGCACTCTGTTCCTCGGTCCGGCCGGCTCGGGCAAGTCGTCTCTGGCGCTCAGCTATGCCGTCGCCGCTGCGCGCCGCGGAGAAGTCGCTGCCGTGTTCCTTTTCGAAGAATGGACCCGCCTTGCCTGCAAGCGCGCCGCCAGCCTGGATATAGATCCCTCGCCCTACGTCGACCGCGGATTGATCTGCTTCGAACAGATCAATCCCGCTGAGCTTTCGCCGGGCGAGTTCGTGCAGCACGTTCGCGATACGGTGGAGAAGCGCGGCGCCACCGTTGTGGTCATCGACAGCCTGAACGGCCTGTTGAACGCCATGCCGGAGGAGCAGTATATCGCCATGCAGATGCGCGAGTTACTTGCCTACCTGAACCACCGCGGCGTCGCCAGCATTCTGGTCCTCGCGCAGGCCGGACTGGTCGGATCCAATATGACATCACCGATTGATCTGAGCTATCTCGCCGACAACGTTCTGTTGCTGCGGTACTTTGAAATGCACGGCGAGATCCGCAAGGCCCTGTCTGTCGTGAAGAAGCGCGGCGGCGTACACGAGCGGAGCATTCGGGAGTTGGCGCTCGGTAAAGGGAAAATAGAAGTAGGGCAGTCGTTAACCGATTTTCGCGGCTTATTGACCGGTACCCCTGTCTACCTCGGCGAAGAACCCATGCTCGGGGGAGCAAGGGATGCAGTATAACCAGGCAGTCACGGCAAAAGACCGGAGCGTCGCAACCAGTCCGCCCGCTGGCCCCTCACTCGTAGCCGAACGAACTCCACCTGTCGATCGAATGCCGCCGTCCGAGCGAACTCCTCCTGCGCAACGAACCCCGGACGACGAACTTGTTCTCATTTATACGCCGTTCGGCCGCGATGGTCCTCTCATTCAGACCGTCCTCGGTCGTGCAGGTCTGAGCAGTGCTGTGTTCAGCGATATGAAAGATCTCGAGGCGGCGCTTTCCAGCGGTGCCGGCGCGGCAATAATCGGAGAGGAGGCTCTGACTGCCTCCGTAGTAGCCAGTCTGGCCTCGACGCTGCGCAGCCAGCCGCCCTGGTCTGACTTGCCCCTGTTCATCATGATGGCCGGGGATGCCGATACCGGTAAGACGAAAAGACTGGCACATCTGGAGCCCCTGGGGAATGTAACCCTGCTGGAGCGCCCCCTTCGCCCCGTAACCTTTATTAGCGGCATTCGCGGCGCGTTGCGCGCCCGGAACCACCAATATCAGATTCGCGACTACATGGCCATGCGCCAGGTGGACTCACTAGCTTTGCAGCATTCCAACGAAGAACTGCTCCAGGCCAATGCCGAACTGCAGCAGTTCGTCTACTCGGCTTCGCACGATCTGCAGGAGCCGCTGCGAATGGTTTCCATCTACAGCCAGTTGCTGGAACAGAAATATTCAGGCCAGCTCGATGTCGAAGCGGAGCGGTTTATCAGCTATACGCGGGACGGCGCCAGGCGAATGGAGCAGCTCTTAAAAGACCTTCTGCTCTACTCGCAATCGACCGCGGTGCGTGAGCCGCCCGAATTTCCCATCGATGCGAACCTGGCGCTGGATCACGCCATTGCAAACCTGCGCGCGAACATTGAGCAGAACGAAGCGAGCATCGTGCGCGACCGCCTTCCCCTGTTGGAGGTGCACGAGATTCATCTGCACCAGCTGTTTCAGAATCTGATCGGAAATGCGGTGAAGTATCGCGGGGAACGAACGCCCCGAATCGAAATTCGCGTCAAGCGGCAGAAGGACTGCTGGCTCTTCTCTGTCGCTGATAACGGGATCGGAATTGACTCGAACCACTCGGAATTGATCTTCGGGATATTCAAGCGCCTGCACCGCGCCTGCGAGTACTCCGGCACCGGCATCGGCCTCGCAATCTGTAAGAAAATCATCGAACGGTACAGGGGAAAAATCTGGGTGGAATCCGAACCGGGGCAGGGAGCTAAGTTCTTTTTCACCATCCCGGACAGGCGCATCGCGGCGGAAGTTTCCGTTTCACCACCGATGTAAGAGCACGGACTAGAGATCGCTGCGCACTTCGTGCCTTTACTTCGCAGTAGTTTCAGACCAGGGTGGCGTGATTCGGCTCATCCGTGCGTAAGCGATCAACTGTCCCATGTGCTCGTTCGCATGGACAATGATCCGCAGATACATCCCGTCTACACTCACATCTTTTCCGCTGATCTTCACCCTGCGCTGCAAAGCGCTGGAAGTGAGGCCCGCGTGAGCCGTCTTCACCGCTTCCTGCGAACGCCGCAGCCAGCTAATAATGTCTGCCTTGGCCGTCACATTCTTCTCCGGATTGCTGCCAGACTTGAGATCCTGAGGCAGCGCAGGCCCGGTCACGCTGAGTAACGAGAAATTCGCAAGCGCGATGTGCATATAAACCTCACCGGTGGACCGCACACCGGGCGCGGGACGCCACGCAAACTTCTCTGCCGGAGTAGCTTCCGCGAGCGCGATCAGTTGCCGGGAAACATGTCCCCACTCCGCGTCATATCCCTCCCAGAGTCCCTCTATCGGGTCTACCCTGACCCGGTCCGTCTGCGCCAGAAGCGTCAGCCCGCTCAACAACAACGGGATCAAAAGCTTGTTCATTGTTTCCTCACGGACCTATCGTAAGACGCCTGCCTTCACAGGAGCAGGTACGAGTCCCGGTGCTTGCAGCATTCCCGCCAGCCCCCGCACCGGGATTGCTCCCTGATGTGTCCCAAATAAGGACAACCGGCACGATCGTCAGGCCGGGACTCCGGACTTTATTCCCATGCCAGACGTCCCCGGCCACAGCCGTATAATGAGCTGCATGTCCGAACCAGCCCCTGCCACCTACGTCATGGGTCACAACGACCGCGAGCGCCGTCGCCTCGCCGTACAGGCATCCATCCTTCGACGCTTCACCGAGCATCTGTTCTGCCGCGCCGGTATCACCACCGGAATGCATATCCTCGACATCGGCTGTGGCGTGGGCGACCTGTCTCTCCTCGCCGCGCGGCTCACCGGACGCACAGGTTCAGTTACGGCCGTCGACATGGATCCCGCCGCGCTTCGGGTTCTGCACGATCGTGCCTCGGCAGAGGGTTTCCAAAACGTGACATGCATGGAGTCAGACATACATTCATTCCAGCCTGCGAACCGGTTCGATGCTGTGGTGGGCAGGCACATCCTCATCCATACAAAAGACCCGCTGCGCACTCTCATTGCCTGCCGCGAATGGCTGCAGCCCCGCGGAATCGCAGCTTTTCAGGAGTACGATTTCCAGCAGGTGACGCCCTGCTGGCCCGCCTCGCCGGTGCGCGATGGCATCTTTACTCTGCTGAACACCTTCTTCGCACGGGCGGCTCACGCGAACATCGGTAGTCGGCTGTTCCACCTCTTTCTGAAAGCCGGCTTTGCTCATCCCGACTGCCGCGGGGAGTTCCCGGTCGATGGTGGCCCGGAGAGCCCTCACCACGAATGGCTGGCCGAGGCAACGCGCAGTGTTCTGCCCGCCGCTAAAGCAATCGACATCCCGGGCGCATCGGACATTGACATCGATACGCTCGAAAGCCGCCTGCGCGACGAGGCCCGGTCGGGTTCCGGAGTGCCCGGCCCTGTAATGTTCAGCTGTTTCGCGCGCCGGCAATAAGACGAATCACCAGCTCGGGCCGGAGCCTGGTAACCCGAACGCCCGGCGGGCATCGCAGTTCATTCGATTGCTCAAAATGTGGAACTGCTGCCCGCCTCTAGTCCTGCGTTTCGGACTGGAGCGCCTTCATAAAAAAGTCCACGTTGTTCTTATCTATCAGCGTGGCTCCTGTATCGACGAACGACGGAATGGGAGAGAAGGCATCCTCAAACCATTTCTTGTCCAGCGGCCCCGGGCTGTGGTGATGCAGATCGTCAAGCATCTTCAATCCGAAGAAGCACATTGTAAATGGCTTCTGGCCAATGGTCGCAGTGATGATTCCTTTTTTGATCGCTGCAAGCGTCCGCGGGGTGCTGTCCATGGCGATTACGACCTTGTCTGTAACGTGCTGACGTTCGAGGATATCGGCTACTTCCGGGCAGGAAGTCGACTCAAGACAAACAAAGGCATCAATCTTACCGGCACCGCTCTGCAGCATTTCCTTTGTCGCATCAAAAGCGATGGCGGCGTTTCCCTTTGTGTCGACCACGCGAGCTGTCTTGAGTCCCGGGTAAGCGGCGAACGTATCCTGGTAGCCGTGCAGGCGCTCATAGAGGTTCGGCTGCGCCGGCATCGTGTAAAACACAACGTTGCCCTTGCCTTTAAGCTGTTGGGCGACGATATGGCCACCCATGGTCCCCACCTTGTAGTTATCCGTGCCGATGAAAAACAGGCGCTTGCTGTCCTGAACGTCAGAATCGACAGTAATCACCGGAATTCCCTGTTCGATCGCGGCGTTGATATCAGGCTGGATTAGACTGGAATCTCCCGCTGAGATCAGGATCCCTGTTGGCTTTTCCCGAATGATCCTCTGAAATTCCTCGTGCTGTACTTTCGGATTATAGTTCTCCGGACCGGCAACTTCGGTTTTGACATTCATTGCGCTGCCTGCCCTGTTAAGCCCGGCAATAGCAGCCTGCCAGTATGGAACTTTCGTGTTGTTCGCAAGCAACACGTATTTCTCAGTTGCCTCGTGCTGCGGTGATCCGCAGCCAGCGAGGGCTGCCAAAAAAGCGATCGGCGATATCAGGAGTACTTGACCCTGCATGGCGTCCTTCCTCGACGGGCGGATTATATCGAAGTTGAAACCCGGTGCGAAGGGGGTCAATCGCTGTCGGCAAAATAGAAATGTCCTGTTTGCCCGGGTTAGAGCAAACTCCGCTTCAGCTTGCCTTCGCCGTGCGTCTCATCTGTGTGGCTGAGGTCGTACTGCCTGTTTCGTGGTAGCCGAACGGATCCAGGATTGACCCGGAGGGTCCTGATGGACGAAGTGAAGAACAAGAGCAACGCCGCAGCCTAAAGCAATGGCGGCGGGAAACGTGTACCATAACGCGGGAATTCCGATGAGAAATATAACCGTGCTGCCGATAGCGAAAATTGCCCCTGCTACGCCTCCGCCGCCCGGTATCTTCGCAATATTAATTTCCGCCCTTGGGATATCTTGTTTCATACTGCACCTTCTGGTTTCAACCTATCACAAATTGATGTTTCAAAATTTTGCTGCTCCCCACCACACCTGATCGAAAGTGATACTGCCCTGTCCGGAGTTTGACGTTTATATCGACAGTCTGCACTTACTGCAGACAACAAATCGACCTTGCAGTAGATCAAGATCAACGGCACGACCCCGAGGGAGAGAATCGCTACCGCCCGGCGAATTTCATCGGCTGCGAGGAACCGCGTCCTCGGCAAGCCACTTATCGGTGATTTCCACCCTGTGTTTTTAGGTCTTTCAAAATACAATCGAGTTCGTACCAGCCCCGCATTCGCGGGGCTTTTTCTATTTGCAATCAAAAACGAAAGGTAAAGGAAAGAAGAATGGGAAATGTGATGGACAGATCCCACGACGAGCAGTTCTCGGAACTGGTAAGAGCTAAGTTGCTTGCATTTCCAGGATTGACGGCTCAAGAATTGGCAGTAGAACTGAGGTTCAGGTTCGATAGTCAGTTCCTGAAGAAATTGACCGCCGCTTCTGACAAACAGACAATTTACGCCAGGGTTGGAAAGTACTATCCGGGAGAAAGGAAACTGCGGTAGATCGGAAGTTTAGAAAGGGGAGAATCTATTAGTGCTCCCTTCTTCAAAATAGCTCAGCACGACTTTTTCAGGTTCGGCTACCCAATGATAATTAGCTCCGATCAGCCTTAGCCGGCAAACGTCGACGTTCCAGTTCCTCGGCAATAAGCCCGTCTACAAGTTTCGGAGAAACCCTGAAGTTCGTTAACATCAACCCTTTCAGCAGTGATGCAAGATCCCCAAATCCTGCAACCGACGCGGCCCGGAGCACGCCAAGTGTTCCGGTATTCGGAATACCGCGGCGTGATGCTTCAGATCTTCCGGCTGTTTCGTCGCTCAGAAGGAGTACGTCAGCTTACAGTTGCGCAACCAGAATCGCACTACGTTCCCTGACGTCAAGGTGGGCCAGAGCCGAATCATGGTTTGCCGGTAACAGTTCAGGTGGTTAAGCCGTTTTCAGCAGGGAAGGTACAGTTTGAGAGCGCCTGTGGAACCGGATGGCGGTGCCGAGGTAGTCGAGGGGCTCTCGATTCTGCATGCGGCAGGTACGAGTCACCGTGAGCAGACGCGCGACCGCGACTTCGCCCTGGGAGCTTCGGCTTCCAAAACTGGTCTTGCGCCATTGAACAGCGCAGCGGAGTGCCCGCTCAGCGGAGTTGTTGGTGGGCTCGACGCCCT
>JAUZEU010000095.1 GCA_030838885.1 Bryobacterales bacterium
GCAAACTGGAAGATCGCGTCATCGAAGATCTGCAGCACGAAGGCGCTGGCCCAAGGACGGTAGCCGCTCTCACCAAACTGGCCGACCAATCCGCAAAACTGGTGGTCGCAGCACCCAAACCTGCCGCCCCGAAGCCGGTCGAGACGCCGCCGCCTTCACAGGACTTTCAGCAGGCAATGCTGGCACAGATCCGGGAATACGCTCTGAGCTACGCGAAATCCCTTCCGGATTTTATCTGTAGACAGTTTACCCGGAGTTCTGTCGACATACATTATCAGCCGGGAAGTCCCGGCAGCTGTAGCCCCGCCTACAAAATCGTTGAGATGCTGAGCTACTTTGATCAGCAGGAAAAGTACGAGCCGATCAGCGTGAACGAGACCGCCATGATCGGAAAATCCTGGCAGACGCTGGGCGGTTCGATCTCTCGGGGTGAGTTCGGAAGCTTGCTCCGCGATGTCTTTGAGCCGCAGACAGACGCCATTTTCGTTTGGGATCACTGGGGAGCTTTAGATAAGAAGCTCGCTTACGTATTTCGCTATACCGTGCTGCAGCCTCACTCCCGCTACAGTGTAGATTACGAGAAAAAGGACCATACCGTGCCGGGCTATCATGGACTTGTTTTTGTGCAGAAGAGCCCAAATCCGGATGTCGCCCCGTACGTCATCACGCGGATGACCATCGAACCTGATATGCCTGAGGGTTTCCCCGTTCAGGAAATTCATCAGCAGATCGATTACAAGACTTTCGAGATCAACGGCCGGCAGTATCTGTTGCCCATGACTTCCCAGGTGCAAAGCCGGTCCGGAAGTTACGGCAGCCGGAATGAAATACAATTTCTGAGATATCAGAAGTACTCGGCGGATACGACCATCAAGTTCGACGATAGTGATGACCCCGCGCAGCCCGAGCAGTCGTCGCCTGATCAGAAAAAGCCGGACGATGTCAAAAAGACTCCGCCGGCACCCAAGCCATAAACAAATGAAGTGGCGAGGAAAGTTTCGCTTCTTTGTCCTGCTGCTCGCCATCGCCGCTGTGTTGGGCGTGGCGACGGCAACGGCTTCCCCTGCACACTTCCATGCGAATCCGCCATCCAACGGTTGCGATCTGTGCTTTGCGGCTCACGTCGCTTCGCTGGAAGCCGCCAACATTGCCGCTGCAACTCACACCCCGCTTTGGGACGGGCACATCACTTTGTGCTCTCCCGTTTTGGGCTACCAACTCTTCCGCAGTAAAGCTTCTCTCACTCGTGGTCCTCCCTCTTTCTTTGTGTCTTAGCGTTGCTGTTCTCCGCTGGCATTCAAATTTAAGAGGAATCATGAAACTTGTTGTATTCGCCCTCCTGGGCGCCGCCGTTCTGTACGGACAGGGTATGGGTTCGTCCGGCACCATCAGCGGTACTGTTATCGATCCTTCGGGAGCTATGGTCGGCGGTGCCACGGTCGGGGTGAAGAACCGCGTTACCGGCTACGACAAGACGGTGAAAACAGAGTCGGACGGCACATTCCGCTTCACCAACCTGGCCCCGAATAACTATCACCTTTCCGTTGTATCTCCGGGATTCGAGACTCATAACCAGGACGTTACTGTGCGGACGGGCGTCCCGATCGTGGTCCCTGTTGCGCTGAAACTTGCAAGCTCCGAGACGACGATCGACGTGAAGGAAGATGCCGATCTGGTGGAGAGCGTTCCAACGCCGCACACCGTGGTGGATACCAGCCAGTTTGAGAAATTGCCCGTCTATTCGATAGCCGGCGGGCTGAATGATGTGGTGGCACATTCCGCACCCGGCATTGTGGAGGATTCCAATGGCTTTATCCACCCGCAGGGCGATCACGCCCAAACGCAGTTCGTATTTGATAACCAGCCGGTAACGGACCAGCAGAGCAAGCAGTTCTCTACGTCTATGCCGGAGAACGCTATCGCTTCGGTGGAAGTGATCTCCGGCGCACCCCCCGCAGAGTTCGGCGACAAGACTAGCCTGGTGATCAATGCGATCACCAAAAGCGGGCTGGGGGTGGCCAAACCGTTTGGCAGCCTCTCTCTCTATTACGGCCAGTTCGGCACGGTGGGCGAGAACTTTTCTTACGGCACGGGCGGCAAGAAGTGGGGTAATTTTACAGCGGCAAACACGGTCCGTTCAGGCCGCTATCTCGACCCGCCCGAATTCAGCGCCATTCACGATGTGGGTAACAACCAAACAGTGTTCAACCGACTGGATTACCAGCCAAACGACAACAACTCGCTGCACCTTAACCTGTTCTTCTCCCGCGCCTGGTTCCAGACGCCCAATACTTACGACCAAAGCGCCGCCGGGCAAGACCAGCGCCAGCGAATTCTGAGCTATAACATTGCTCCGGGCTGGGTGCACCTGATCAACGCGAATTCCACTCTGACCGTGAACCCTTATATCCGGGTGGACCAGTTGACCTACAGTCCCAGCCGCGATCCGTTGGCCGATCGGCCTGCTACCGTTTCTCAAAACCGCCGTCTGACGAATCTGGGGATTAAATCGGATTACGCGTGGGTGAACCATCACAACAATGTGAAAGCTGGTGTCCAGCTGCAGCACACCTTCTTAACGGAGCGTTTCGCCCTGGGGATTACCGATCCAAACTACGTAGCAGACAACAACGCCCTGGGGCTCGCTCCGTACGACCTGGCGCATGGCGGGGAATTGTTCCGGTTCAACGGACACTCGGATATCAAAGGGTACGCTTTCTATCTCCAGGACAGCATAAATCTGGGTGCCCTGACCATGCAGTTGGGGCTGCGCGCGGACTTCTATCGCGGTCTTGTGAGCGATAAAGCGCTGGAGCCGCGGCTTGGCTTCTCTTACCTGGTGAAGCGTACGAATACGGTGCTGCGTGCATCTTACTCGAAGTTTTTTGAGACCCCCTACAACGAGAACCTGCTGCTCTCGAGTGCTACCGGCGTAGGCGGCCTGGCGAACAACGTGTTCGGTGCGTTCGGTGAAACGCCACTCAAGCCCGGAACCCGGAATCAGTACAACGTTGGGCTACAACAGGGGGTCGGCAAGAAGATCCTGGTGGACGCGGGCTACTTCTGGAAGTTCACTGATAACGCTTACGACTTCGACACCCTTTTCAATACGCCGATCGCATTCCCGATCCAGTGGCGGAAGAGCAAAATCGACGGCGTCTCCGCGCGCATTACCCTGACCGATACGCGCGGCTTCTCTGCCTACACAATTCTTGGTCACACAAGGGCCCGCTTCTTCGGCCCGGAAACCGGTGGCATTCTCTTCAACTCGCCTCTTAACAACTCGGTCTTTCGCATCGATCATGATCAGGCGTTTGAACAGACTTCCAATCTTCGCTACCAGCGTAAGAAGAACGGCCCATGGGGCTCTTTCACATGGCGTTATGACTCCGGTCAGGTGGCCGGTGCCGTGCCTGACATAGAGTCGGTGCTCGCCCTTTCGGGCGACCAGCAGGCCTCCATCGGCTTCCGCTGTGGCTCCAGTTTCGCCAGGGTGGGCTACCCCATCACTTCCTGCAACAGCGGCGACGCCGCATCACTCGTCCGGATTCCGGCGCCGGGAACCGAAAATGACGATCACAATCCGCCCCGCGTCTCCCCACGCAATCTGTTTGACGTAGCAGTGGGCGACGACAACATCTTCCACACCGAAAGGATCCGCTACCGCGCACAGATTACCGCCGTGAACGTCACCAATAAAGTGGCTCTGTATAACTTTCTTTCCACGTTCAGCGGCACTCACTTCGTGAGCCCGCGTGCCGTGACACTGGAAATCGGCATGGTCTGGTAGCGAATCGCAAGCCCCGCTTCGTTCAGACCGTCGCCAGGAACTCCACATCCACATTGCCGCCGGAGATAATCACTCCGGCGGTACGCACGTCGCGCGGAAGTTTCCCAAATAGCAGGGCGGCAGCAGCCACGGCACCGCTGGGCTCTACCAGAATCTTCATCCGCTCCAGAATAAAGCGCATCGTCGCGCGAATCTCGTCCTCGGTCACCAGTAGTATCTGCTCCACATGTTGTTGGATAATCGGAAATGTAAGTTTGCCAGGCGCTGGGGCGCGAAGCCCGTCCGCGATGGTGTCTGGCGATGCTATCGTGACCCGCTCCCCGCTCGCGCAGGAAAGATACGTGTCGTTGGCGAGTTCCGGTTCAACCCCGAAGATGCGAATGCCCGGCCGGATGGATTTCGCAATCGTCGCGCAACCCGAGATCAAGCCGCCCCCGCCTACACACACCACCAGAGCGTCGAATTCCGGCACATCTTCCATCAGTTCCAAAGCGGCCGTTCCCTGGCCCGCAATAATCAGCGGATGATCGAACGGCGGCACGAGCGTGCCTTTCGTTTCTTCCAAAACGGCGGCGGCTATGGCTTCACGGTCATCCGTGAACCGGTTGTACGTCACGATTCGCGCACCCGCATCGCGCGTGGACTGCATCTTCGCCCGCGGAGCATCGTCCGGCATCACAATCGTGGCGGGCGCGCCCACGTGTCTTGCCGCGATAGCGGTGGCCTGCGCATGATTTCCGGAACTGAATGCAACAACTCCGCGCGGCAAGTCAGCCGGTGGAATCGAGAGCACAAGGTTCGAAGCTCCGCGAATCTTGAAGGCTCCTCCGCGCTGCAGGTTCTCACACTTGAACCAGGCCCGGAGACCCGCACGGTCGTCGATGCTGCGCGAGGTTACCACCGGAGTCCGCCTGGCGAGCGGAAGGATCCGCTCCACCGCATGGCGGACCATTTGAGGAGTCACTGTACTGGACATTATCGGGCTGTTTCGAACTCGAGGCGGCTCTGGCGGTCGTGGCGCATGCGATCCTTATACTCCTGCCAGAGAGTCGCGAAACCGGCCCAGTAATAACCACCCACAAACAGGGAGAGGAAGGGCAGCGTCAGGTAGTTATTGGTCTCGATAGCGAACCAGCAGATGTAAAGAAAATATGTGCCGCAGGCGAGTTCCAGATACGGCAGCCATCCGCTCCGCCGCTTGTATTTCTTCACGGCCATGGTCTTCTGCACCGCCCCTTCGATAGCGTATTTCGGTGTCCGGATAAACCCGCTCTGCACTCCGAAAAGTGCTTCCATCACTGCGCGTGTGTTGTTGAGCGTGAGCCCCACGCCAACAGCCATGAGCACGGGCAGAAAGAAAATCGTGCGCTTCCAGTTCTTCGGGTCAAGCTCGCGCTGAGCGATCAGATAGAACGCCGACAAAGACCAGAACGACGCAATGATCAGCGGCAGATCCAGCAGCACCATCTCCCATGCTCCCATGTAAAACCGCACGATCATCACCGGGAGCATCAGCGCTGAGACGATCACCATCAGCGGATAAGAAATGTTCGGTGTCAGGTGCATAAAGGCCTCAGCCTTTACACGGAACGGGATATTGGCGCGGCAGAGCCCAGGCAACAGTTTCTTCGCGCACTGCGTCAGCCCTTTGGCCCAGCGGAACTGCTGCACCTGAAAACCGTGCATTTCGACCGGCAGTTCCGAGGGGCACTCCACGCCGGGCACATAGACGAACTTCCAGCCCTTTACCTGCGCACGGTAGCTCAGGTCGGAATCCTCAGTCAGGGTGTCATGCTGCCACCCGCCCGCATCGGCAATCATTTCTTTGCGCAGAATTCCGGCGGTGCCGTTGAAATTGAAGTAATAACCCGCGCGCGAACGTGCGCCGTGCTCGAGAATAAAATGCCCGTCGAGGAGAACTTTCTGCACTTCCGTAAGCACGTTGAAGTCGCTGTTCAGGTAAGTCCAGCGGGTCTGCACCACGCCGACCTTCGGGTCGGAGAAATGGTCGATCGTACGCGTCAGGAAGTCAGTCGGCGGCAGGAAGTCGGCATCGAACACAGCCACAAACTCGCCCGTCGCCGATTCCAGCCCTTCCTGCAGCGCGCCGGCCTTGAAGCCTTCGCGGTTCGTGCGATGACGATATTCAATGTTGTGCCCGATATTGCGATAGCGTTCGCAAAGAGCTTCGGCAAACTGGTGGGTATCATCGGTCGAATCGTCCAACACCTGAATCTGCAGCAACTCGCGAGGGTAGTCCATCTTGACCGCTTCGTCGATCAGGCGTTCGAGCACGTAGCGTTCGTTATACAGCGGAAGCTGGATCGTGACAGGCGGCAGCTTTTCGAAAGGAACCGGCGTGCCGGTAGCGTTCGTCCGGTGCCTGAAATAGGTCAGGATCGTGTCGAAACGATGAATTCCGTAGACGGACAGGATTGTGAGGATGCCGAAGTACGGCACCAGCAGTGCCCAATCAAACCAACCAAGCCGGTGAATGCCCGCGAAAGTGTCATCGAACATACCGCGTGACATTTTAGTAAACGCGGAAGTTGCGAGCAGGGCGGGCAAGGAGTTTGCGTGGAGCATGATATTGCCGACGTCCGGCTACCCGTCATTTTACAACGCTAACTTCGCCAGTCTGGACCATTGAATCCACTCCGTCCCCGTGGCATTGTCCGTGCTCTCAGAAATCCGTCAAGCAGGCGGAGTTGTCACGTCTGCGAATCCCGGGCCGAAGGAGAACGGCGTCAGGTCCGGGATGACGGTACAAAGGCCGCGAATTCGGCCGGGCAGAGTGGTGCAGGGTTTTTGCCGTATCCCCTGCTTCGCGGGTTTAAGGGAGGCGAGAAATCGTCCATCGGCAACCCGGCGGGCCCGACACAGCGAATCACACCCGGCGAGTTCGCGGCGCCTCAATACCGTCTTGTTGAGGGTCAGCGCTATCCACGCTCTCAATTGTCTCCCGGCCGCGAGTAACTCCTTGAGGTGCTGTCACGTGATCCGTCCTCCGGCACGGCCGAAATGTAATAATCGGAACTCCACCTGAATGCCCATTCGCAGTATGACTGGCTTTGCCCGCGTGTCGCGCTCCACCGCGTCCGGTGAACTCACGCTGTCCATAAAAACCGTGAATCATCGTGGTCTCGACCTCCATTTCCACATGTCCACGGAATTCGACGCTGTCGAACCGGCCCTGCGGACAGCACTGCGGAAGCGCATCACCCGGGGCCACGTGCAGGTTCAGGTTTTCTACAAAAGCGGATCCGGGCCAAACAACGGGCACGCCATCAACGAAGCCCTCCTTCGTACCTGGCTCGATTCCTTTCGCGACATCGCAACCCGTTTCCAACTCGACTCAAAGCCCGACCTGAACCAGGCGCTTCGGGTTCCAGGCATGATTGAGTCGCGTGGACTGCCTGCAGCTGATGAGGAAATTGAAGCCATGGCCCTCCAGTCCGTTGCCGACGCCATCGAAGAACTCGATGCTTTTCGTCTCCGGGAAGGCGCCGCCATTGAAACGGAAATCCGTATGCGCGCGGCTTCCATCAGGGAAATTGTTGCAAAAATGGAAGATATTCGCTCGCGCGCCCTGCCCTATTTCCACAAGCGACTGCGGGAGCGCCTGAGCGATTTGCTCGCAGGAGCGCAGATCGAGCCGGGCCGTCTCGCCCAGGAAGCAGCCCTTGTTGCCGAGCGTTCCGACATCAGCGAAGAACTGGTCCGCCTGAAAACCCACGCCATCCAGACTGACGCCCTGCTCTCCGCCGAAGGAGAAACGGGTAAGAAACTCGACTTCCTGCTCCAGGAAATGAATCGCGAAACGAACACGATTCTCTCGAAAACCGGAGGTCTCGGTGAACAGGGCTTGACCCTGACCGATCTCGGACTGGCCGCGAAGGCTGAAATCGACCGTATCCGCGAACAGTCTCTCAATATAGAATGACCACGGTCTTCATCATTTCCGCGCCGTCCGGCTCGGGTAAATCCACCCTTGTATCCAGGCTCATGAATGAGGTGGAAAATCTCACCTTTTCAGTATCTTACACCACGCGAAAACCACGCGGGGCCGAAATTGACGGCGAGGCCTACCGCTTCATCGAACGCGATGAATTCGAAGCCCGCATCGCGAAAGGCGAGTTCCTGGAATACGCCGAAGTCTTTGGGAACTATTACGGTACGCATCAGAGTGCCCTTCATCTTGCTGAAAACGAAGGGCAAGATCTGGTGCTCGACATTGATGTGCAGGGTGCGGCACAATTAAAGAAGCGCATCCCCGACGCCGTTACTATTTTCATTCTTGCGCCTTCACGCGAAATCCTGGAACAAAGGCTTCGTTATCGCAGCCAGGATAGTGACGAAGTGATTCGTCGCCGTTTGGCGGATGCGGCACGGGAAATACAGGATTACCGACTTTACGATTATGTGCTCGTCAACGAGGAACTCGAACTTGCGACGGAGACACTGAAATCGGTCGTTCGTGCCGAACGCGTCAAGCGTGTACGAATCGAAGAGAAGATCCGGCCGATCCTGGACACGTTTAGCCAGGCTTTAGGAGTTTAAAAAAATGTCAGATACACCAGTTCGCAACAACCTGCATTGCTCCATTCCGGACGATCCGGACCAGAGCACCTACCGCTTCATCATCGTCGCGGCCAAACGCGCCCGCCAGTTGCAGAGCGGCCATCGCCCTGTCCTGCCAACCTCGTCGAAGAAGCCTACCATTATCGCGATGGAAGAAGCGCGCCGTGGTCTGGTGAAATATGAGCTTCCGCCCGTAGTGATAGTGCCCGAAGATCTGCCGGTTGAAGGCGAGATTTAACTTCCAGCTGTTTCGCGTGTACCAGCACGCTTTTTAACTCATGCGTATCGTTCTCGGAATCAGCGGCGGGATCGCGGCTTATAAGTCTGCGGAACTCTCCCGCCAACTGATCCGAAACGGCCACGAAGTGCAGGTGGTGCTCACCCGT
>JAUZEU010000105.1 GCA_030838885.1 Bryobacterales bacterium
TCGGGTGACGAACATAGTCTTACAGAGCACGAGTGTTGTGGCTTCCAGGGCCTATCCTGGCGTGGAGTTCGTTATCGCGCGAATGAGCTTTGGGCGCCGGCTGGAACTGATGAGGCGTGTGCGGGACCTCGCGGTCAGGGCCGAGTTCTTCGAGGCGGGGTGCGATGAGAAGAACAAGGTGGAGGCGAGTCTGCTGGGTGGGGAGATCGATCGCCTGTATCTGGAATGGGGCCTGGAGGGCGTTCGCGGTCTTGAACTGGACGGGGTGCCTGCCACTCCTCTCCTTCTCATTGAGCGTGGTCCGGAGGAACTCTTTCGTGAGGCGCTGGAAGCCGTCAGGCATGAGTGCGGACTGAGTGAGCAAGAAAGAAAAAACTAATCATCGCATTCCATTTTCAGGTGGCAAAGGAGCAGTTTGCCGGCCGGACCGGGTGGGATTGCGAGAATTGCCGGAAACACGGTCTGGAGGCGAGCCGCCGGTGTGGATTCATTCCGGAGGAACAGCGGTCCACGGCCCGAGTGGTTTGGGGACGAAAGCAGGTGCAGTTGCAGGAATGCCCAACATCGTTCGTTAGCGGGGCGAGCCTGGCTTTACTCGAGGAGTTTCTCGTGCGGCGGCGGCTCGGGATGCAGGAATCGGTTGAGACAGAGGCGCGGAAGGTCGACGCGTTCTTGATATTAAGGGAGCAAATGGAGCGAGAGGAACGAGATGGCACAACGCAGCATTGAAGAGGCATTTCAAAGAATCGCGCCGTCACGGCGAAGGGGCGTCCCGAATGCACCGACATTGGCAACAGGCGTTTCCGGCGAAGATGGGGACCTCTCGACATCGCTGTCGCGGGCTGGTACCGAGATCGCCCAATTGCGGGCCAGTTACCAGCAGCAAGTGGATCTGATCAAGGTCAACACTCAAGCGCTTCAAAGCAACACGGCGGGGCAGGGAAGCCATTCCGCAATTAGTTCGGTCGGGAGCGCATTGTCGGGATTGTTCGGCGGTGCGCTCGGAATCCTTTCGCCTATCGTTTCCGGGATCACTCATTTGTTCGGAGGCGGGGGCTCGCAGCCGGTGACCTTGCCGACGTATACTGCTCCTCCTCCGGTATCGATTGGTGGCATCCTTCATTCCACCGGGACTGCCGAGGCCGCGGTTGCGAGCGGAACCACCCCGGTTGCGCGGATACAGCAGACAGCCGCAAGCACGACGTATTCGCCACAGATCACGGTTCATGTGAATGCGATGGACAGCCAGTCTTTTATGGACCGGAGCGGTGACATTGCAAATGCGGTGCGTGAGGCGATGCTGAATAACCATCCGATCAACGGAGTGGTGGCGGATCTATAACCATGCCTGACTTTCCTATTTTGAAAACAGGAGTTGCGGCGCAATACCCCCTCGGTCAGACGGTCCGTTTCAAGACTCAGACGGTCGAGTTTCTGGATGGCAGCAAGCAACGATACGCGCTGCAGGCAGGGGGATTGAGGAGCTGGACAGTGAAGCTCAACCTTTTGGACGACCGTGAGTTTCGCGCGATTGTGGACTTCGTGGACAGCGTCGGGAGTGCTCCGTTTTTGTTCACCGACCCGGTGAGCGGAGGCAGCGGCATTAATTGCATTCTGGCCGGTGACGCCTTCGATTCGGTGATGAATGGCGAGATGACGGGCGAGGCGACACTGGTCATCCGGGAGACGGTATGAACTGGATTCCACAGATTGGCGCGGGGTCCATTGCCCAGTTCCCGTTGCAACACCGGCGTAAGTGGCGCGCGATCGTGAATGAACTGGAGAATGGCGAGCGCATTGCGCTTGCGGACCCGGCTGCGGGGCGGATCGAATGGCGACTCTCCTATCGTGATTTGAGCGAGGCCGAAGCGGCGAAGCTGAGAGCTTTGTTTGCAGCATCCAAAGGAAGCTTTGGATCGTTTGCCTTCGCGGATCCGCTTGCAAATCTGCTCGGGTGGAGTGAAGATCTTACGCGACCGGACTGGCAGGCCGGGCTGCTTACGGCTACCCCGGGTGCAAGCGATCTGCTTGGCACGCAGAAAGCCTGGACGCTTTCGAATAACAGCCCCGGTAGCCAGACATTGAGTCAGACGATGGGAATTCCCGGCGACTATGTGGGTTGTTTCAGCGCCTGGATCAGGGCGGATGTACCCGGCGCAGTGACATTAGAGCGTGACACTATTCAGGTAACCGCAGCCGTCGGGCCAGCGTGGAAGCAGTCTTACGTCAGCGGTACCGGCACGGCCGGGGCGGCTCATTCAACCGTCTCGCTTCGGCTCGCGGCGGGCCAAAGTATTCAGGTGTGGGGATTGCAGTTTGAAGCACAGCCGTACGCCTCGCAATACAAGCCTTCGGCTGCGGCTAGCGGCATTTATCCGGAAACCTGGTTCGCAACCGATGAACTTACCATGACGAGTACCGGGGTGGGGCTGACAGCCTGCGAAATCACCCTTGTCTCACGTGTCTAAAGAGAGAAAAATGCAAAGCGCACTCATAGCCAAAGAACAACTGAATGCCGACACGCCCATGCTGTTGTTCGATTGCACGCTGGCGGACGGCACCGTGCGGCACTGGAGCAGCAGCAGTTTCACATCGGGCGAAATCCATTACGAGGGCCGCGTGCTGCGCCAAAATCTGTTTGAAGCGCAGCTTGCTTCCGATACGCAGGTGGGAGGCGCGCCGCGGCTGACATTCGAGCTGGCCAACGCCGATTCCAATCTGTCGGAGATAGAGCAACAGGCAGGATTCAAGGGCGCTCGCGTGGTGGTACGGGTAGTGTTCGCCGACTTAGCTGCAGGCGGGCCCACCAGCGATGTTCTGGTCGTCTTCAGTGGCCTGATGAACCCGCCCGATCTGATCACGGAGAGTACGTTCCGTCTCAGCGCAATGAACCGCATGGCTACCCAACGCAGCGTAGTTCCCGAAGTGCGCGTGCAGCGGCTGTGTCCGTGGCGCTTTCCAATGACCGCGAGCCAGAGGCTTGAGGCGGTGGACGGCGGTCCTACACGTGGAAAGCATTCGCCATTCTACAGGTGCGGATATTCGCCGGACCAGCAAGGCGGCGTCGGCAATTTGAACGGCGGCGCCGCCTTTGGCGACTGCTCCCGCACCCGATCCGATTGTGAACAACGCGGGATGTTTGCGTCCGATGCCAATGGCCATAAGACGAGCCGTTTTGGAGGCGTGGAGTTTGTTCCGCCGACGATTCTCGTGCGGGGGTCCGGGCAAAAAAATTACTCGCTCTCGGCCGTGCAGGATAACCAGGCACGCTACAACGATTTCGTGCCGCTGGTCTATGGCACACAATGGCATTCTCCCGATGTGGTGTTCTCCCGTAATGACGGTAATCTGACGCGCATGGAAGTGCTTCTTGGAATGGGTGAAATTCAGGGAGTCCTCAAGGTACTCGTGAATAACATCGAAATCCCGCAGGGAATTTCCGGTGCAAGCATGACGTCCACAGGCTGGTTCAACATCATTAGCGCCGGAAGCCGCACGGGGCAGCAGGATCCCAACTTTACCGACGGTCATGGAATCGCCATGGGTGACCCTTACGGCAGTATGGCCTGCCTGTCCGTTGTGGTTCCCAACCGTGTGAATGCCGGGACCAGCGTGCCTTCAGTCCAGGTGCTGATGCAGGGGTTGAAGCTGGCACAGTTCGATACCGGCGGGAACTATACGGGCGAGCAGTTTTCGGATAATCCGGCGTGGGTCCTCTACGACATTCTGCGTCGAAGCGGTTATGCCCCGGACGAACTCGATGCAGGATCTTTTGCGGGGGCTGCAGCTTATGCAGGTGAACTCATCGAAGTATCGGATCCAGTTGGCGGTCAGGTTCAGATCCCACGTTTTCAGTGCAATCTGGCACTGAAGCAGCGTCGCAGCACCGGCGAGGTAGTTCGTTCGATTCGGAACTCTTCGCGGATTTACCTGGTACTCAGTACAGGAGGTCAACTGCAGGCGAGGGTTGAGAATATCTTTGCGCTGCAACATCCG
>JAUZEU010000117.1 GCA_030838885.1 Bryobacterales bacterium
AGACTGATGTGATCTGTAATCCGCGAGCCCGCGGGCAGTTCGGCGATCGTACGAGCCATCCGCACTCTCCTGTCTAAAACAGAATAGCGCGTTCATGTTGTTAAGTGAAGAGTATTGGGCTTAGCCCGCAACCCGCGGGCGCCACAGGACATTCTCTCCGCTTTGGCGCTGAGTGGCGATGAGTATACGAGGGGCGGGGTCGCGGCCAATCCGAACACGCCCGCCGAGGTGCTGAGCGGTCTGGGCGTCGATCAGGAGTGGCATGTGCGAAGGAGCGTGGCAATGAACCCCGCAACTCCCCTGGGTGTGCTGGAGAAATTGCTTGGGGATGCGGACACGCGGGTGAGTGGCGCGGCCAGGACGAACACGGCGTTGATCCCAGGACGCTGAGACGGATCGCACTGAACCCGGCCCCTTGAGGCGGTTTTCGTTCGGCCGTGTCGGCGGTGATCTTGCTTTGCGATCGGGCACGATGCCGACAAGCAGCAAAGAATCGGCCCGATCGCGATGTTGGATTCCGGCTTTCCTGGTGATTACTGCGGTCGCCGGAACAGGCCCCCGTAGACCGCTTTCGCCAGGATGTGACCCTGAATTGCTTTGATCACGCTGGCGCGCGTCTCGAAAGCGTCGGCCGATGGTTTCACGTCCAGCCTGGTGTCCAGCGCATAGAGTTCAAACACGTAATGGTGCAGGGGACCGTTCGCGGCGGCTCCCGGACCACGGTACATGGGTCCTGTGGCGCTGATCTGATAGTTGCCGTCGGGCAATTGCGATCCCTTGGGTACGCCTTCGGGCAAGCCGGTCGCAGTAGCCGGGATGTTCCAAAGGACCCAGTGCGCCTGATCGTCAGTGGTCTTGTTGCGGGCGAGATCCATGTCGTGCATGTGGAGGAAGAAACTCTGTGTGCCGGCGGGGACGTTGGCCCAGTTCATCGCGGGCGACGTGCCCTCGCCGGCGGCGACGCCCGGAGCGGCCTGGCTGAACTTAACGGGAATCTGGCCGCCGTCGGGACATCCCGGGATGGTCAAAGTCATGGCAGGCGGCGCAGGCGCGGGGCGACCTGCGGGCTGACCTCCCCGGCCTGCGTCCTGAGCAGAGAGCAGGAAAGTGATGGAAAAGAGTGCGGTCAAATAAAGAGGGAATCGCATGGGACTATCCTAGCCTGGGATCAGGAAAACCGGGCATGGCTACAGCACTGCGATGGAATGCAGGCGTTCAACAGGCGGACGTTTCCAGGCGTAGGGCGAGACGCGGCCGGGGGTCCGCGTGTCCCAAAGCCAACCCGACAGAGCAGTCGCTGCGCACGTGAGGCCTGATCGGTCACGTGCGTTGTGGATTTATTTTTATTTTGTTTAAATCGATCTATTTCACGGATATTGCGGGCTCTTTGCCGGATTGCAGCCCTGGTGAATGAACGTTTGGTGGTGCTGCGGGGTGGTAGTCCATGGTTGTGAATTTCTTTGCGGGCTAACCAGTCAAGGTGGCGAGGGCGCCTGCGCCGGCTTCGGATCTGGTGGATTTTTTGCGGCGGCAGCTGGGGATTGAGCCGGATGAGCAGCAGATGGCGATGCTGCGGGCCATGGGCAAGCAGGTGCTCTGAACTGCGGGCGGCAGTGGGGGAAGAGCACCATGGCGGCGTTCATGGCCGCTCACCGGGCGTATACGGAGCCGAACAGCCTGGTGGTGCTGGCCAGTCCGACGGACAGGCAGAGCGGAGAATTGCTGCGGAAGGCGACGGAGATGGTGGTGCGTCAGGGGATTCCACCGCGCGGGGACGGGACGAATAAGGCGTCTCTGCTGTTTCCGAACGGGTCGAGAATTGTGGCGCTGCCGGGGACGGAGAAGACGGTGCGAGGATTCTCAAAAGTGTCTCTGCTGATGATCGACGAGGCTGCGCGGATGGAGGACAGGTTGTACCGGGCGCTGACGCCAATGCTGACCGTGGGTGACGGCGATCTGTGGCTGATGAGCACGCCGTGGGGGAAGCGGGCTTTTTCCAGACGAATGGGTGAACGGGAAAGACTGGATTAAGGTGCAGGTCCGGGCAACCGAGTGCCCGCGGATTTCGGCCAAATTTCTGGAGAAGCAAAAAAAGCGACTGGACCGATGTGGTTCGAGCAGGAGTATATGTGCGGATTCGTGGATAACGGGGTGGGTCTGTTCGAGAGGAGAGTGGTGGAGGAAGCGATGGACGAAGGGACGCAACCACTGGAGCTTCCAAGCCGGTGGAGGAGACCGTGAAGTACTTCGTGGGGTTGGATCTGGGTCAGAGCCACGACCCCTCGGCAATTGCGGTGCTGGAGGCGGATGACGGGCTGGTGCTGCGGTATCTGAAGAGGGCGCCGCTGGGAACGCCGTATCCGGAACTGGTGGAGTGGGTGCGCGACATTGTGACTTCAGAGAAGCTGCAGGGGCGGTGCGGGCTGGTGGTGGACGGAACGGGAGTGGGCGAGGTTTCGGATGTGAATATGACAGGCGGGGACAGGGAGAGCGACAGAGGGTCAGAGCTGAATGCGCCGCGGTGCAATGTGCCGAAGCGGGATCTGATTGCGGGGCTGCAGGTGGGGCTGGCGAGTAAGCTGTTGCGGATCTCGGCGCGTTTGCCGGATGCGGAGGCACTGATGGGGGAACTGATGGATATGAAGGTGACGCAGCGGGAGCAGGGGCGCGTGAGGATGGGGGCGGATAGATTTGGCCAGCATGACGACATGGTGATTGCGCTGGCGCTGGCGGTGTGGCGGAGTAAGCGGGCCGGGGTGAAAAAGATTAACTTCGGCGGCGGAAGAATTCTGTGCATGTAGTGACCAGAGACAGCAGCGTTCAGGTGGGCAGCACGAGGACAAGTTGGGCGTTAATAAGAAACAGGAGAAAGAAGAGATGAGCAAAGCATGAGTATTGCAGCGCATTTAT
>JAUZEU010000122.1 GCA_030838885.1 Bryobacterales bacterium
GATTGAGTAATTCGCTCCATTCACAGCACTGCCCGTAGTAGAGATCGGCCCGGTACCAGCGGCGGTAGTGTCCACCGTGAAGGCCGTTGCGCCACCGAACTGCAGTGCTCCATCGGCACCAATAGAGGCGGTTATCCCATAAATGTGAAGCGCACTATTCAGGTTCGCGATCACCTGGGTGCCGCTTAAGCCGCTGCCCCCGCCAGGGACAGTAACGGTTATGTCCTGGTTACCCGTGCCCCTGTTGAGGTGGAACGTAAAATTCTGGCTTGAACCTGTAAGGAAGGTAGCGGCAGTATCGTCCAGCCGGACGTTGTTGCCGGGAATCTGCGTTCCACCTCCCGCGATGCTCGTGGTTGAGATGCCCAACGCGGCACCGTCCACGGCGTTATTCGAACCGCTCAGATCGATCGCAACCTGCGCATTTCCCGAGTTGGTGCCGCCCCCCACATACGTGATCAGGTTCGTGTTAAAGCCGCCACCTGTATCGAGCTTAATGTTTTGCGCCTGCCGGTTGATTTCCGTCAGAAGTCCCTGGTATTCGCTGCTTAGAGTGCCCCGGTCGCCGGTAAACGTGGCTGACGCCGATTCCGTGGCAAGCGTACGAAGGCGATCCAGAATACTCGCTATATTGTTCAGTCCGCCATCGACAATCTGAAGGGAACTTACGCCATTATTGGCATTAAGCAAGCCCTGAGTGAGCTCAGCCGTCTCGCCCCGATATCGATTCGCGACGGATAGGCCGGCCGCATCATCCGCCGAAGAGTTGATCCGAAACCCCGAGGAAAGCCGCTGAATCGTACTGGTTTGAAAAATGCTGTTTACGCGAATGTTATTCTGCGCTGTGAGCGAAGCTACATTCGTCTGAATGGATAACGACATTTTTTTTGCGTCCTTTACTGGATATTTGCCCGTCATGATGGCGGGTACCGGTTCTCGCTATTGAATTCGTAATACCGGCGTACCGTTCTGAATTACATATCGACCTGGCCGGGGACAACTTGAGAACTTTCGTTGGAAACGTTCCGCAGCAACCGGATCAAGTCGCCCACACCTTTGTGTCCGCACCGGGATATCAGATCGGATGCCTCCCGGTTCTCGGCAGCGAGGGCGATCACTTCCCGCCTCGTAACGGAAACCTCGCGAGGGGCCCGAACGCCCAGTTTCACCCGGGTCCGGGAGATTTCGATGACTTCGATTTCGATATCACCGCCGAGTACGATCGCCTCCCCTGCCCGCCGGCGTAGAACTAGCATACGGATTCCCAGTTTCCCGCGTCGGAGAGCCGGAAATATCCAGCCGCGGACCCGAACGGCAGCGCCTGTATGCAGCGGCGATTGTGGAGGTTGATGACAATAGGAGCGTCCAGATTGGCCTGCACTGTATTTTCAAAGGGCACCAGCAAGGCGAGGCAAAGTACATCAGCGCCGATGGAGATCTCTCGGTCCGACTCGAACAGGAGAGCCGCGCAATCTTCCTCAGAAAGCTGCAATCGATAAGCAGGAAAAATCGTGCGCACCGGAAGCGAGACGAAGCATGTACCGGGAGTTTCCAGGCTCTGCAGGAAAACGAGCGGCCGCTGCACCGGAACCTCGACGGGGATCATTCTGCGTTCGTCTTCGAAGCCTGGCAGACCGACCGGCAAAAAGAGCTCGCAACCGGGACTCCAGTCGATATCCCCCAAATGGGTCGACTGAATTACGTGAACGGTGGCGGGAGCAATGCCTTCGGGTGTCGCCGTCACGGGGTTTGATCCTGAAAGGGTTCCGTTACACGGAAGGCGGCGCGGCGTCCTGCCGACACGATCTCTCCTCTGTATTTAAGTTGGCCGTTCAGCATCAGATCTAACGGCCTTCCGGGCGGAAATTCGAAACTGAGTATGTCGCCCTGCTCGAGATTCATCAGGTCTCTCAGTAGCAGTTTCGGGCCGGCCAGCAGGACCTCAGACTGAACGCTCGACGTTCGGATCAGGTTTAGGACGCGGGTCTGTTCGGTATCGGTTGAAGCGCTCTTGCGTAGCGACCATTGCTGATCGAATTTCTGCCTCATCATCTTGATGATGATCGACGGCATGGCAATGTTCATCATGCCGATCGACTCGCCAATTCTGATCTCTATAGCGACCGCGACTACCGCTTCCGTTGGGGCCAGAATTTGAAGGAACTGCGGCTCTGTCTCAATCGTGTCGATTGCAAAGTCGATCTGAGTGACAAACTTCCACGCCTCGCGAAGATCGCGAAGGATGAGCCGGAACAGTCCATCGAGCAACACCTGCTCAATCTCCGTAATTTCCCGCTGCGAACTGAACTGGAGCTTGCCATCGCCACCGAGCAGTATCTCCAGAATCGGGAAGATGAGCGAAGAGTTCAACTCGAGAACGGCATTACCGTCATACGGCTTCAGGCTCAGAGAAGCAATGCAGGTGGGGGACGGCAGACATTCCAGAAACTCCGAGTACGACAGCTGCTCCACACTGACAAGATTGACGATGAGGTAGGAACGAAGGTATGCGGACAGACTCGAAACGAGATTGCGCACGAAGTTATCGTGCAACTGGTGAATCGCACGCAACTGCGATTTGGCAATTCGATCAGGGCGGCGGAAATCGAAAAGCGCCGCCCGTTTAGCCCCGGCGCGCTCGGCTTGGCGCCCCTGGATGTTTTGAAAGACTGCGTCGATTTCCTGCTGGCTTAGCTGTCTCGTCATGTGGCTGTCAAACGGCTATTGGCGTCAACCCAGATAATCAAAAAGGCTCTTGCGAGGGATTTGAGCCTGCGCCGCGAAGGCGGCTGACTGCGCGGTACTTTCCCGCGTGAGATCTGTTGCGGCCTGCACTATGTCCGTGTCCCGTATAGCGGATATCTGCGTCTGAAGACTTGTAATCTCTGCGGTTGCACCTAGTTGCTCCTGGGCGATCCGCTGGCCATCGACTCCGTAGGATGCCTGCTGCTGGTTCAGCCAGCCGGAAACACTTTCCAGCGACGTTAACGCAGTGGCGATACCGGGCGAATCGTTCGCCGCCAGAGCGACCTGGAGGCTTTGCAGAGCGGCAAGCGCGTTGTCGGGCGCGGGCCCCGCTGCACCGTTCTGGTGATCGAAAATCGTGGAGGCAGTTCGCGCCTGGTAAATCGGCTGCCCTGACGGGTCAGTGATCACGCGAGTGGCAGTTTGGGGCGTCAGTTTGTCAGCCCCGTTGGGACTGGCCGGATTAAGTTGGTAAGTCGAGGAAAGATCCTGGTCACCGCCAAAGATATAGCGTCCCTCCGTGGTAGTGTTGGCGAGCGAGATCAGTTGCTGCTGAATGCTTTGGATCTGAGCTGCGAGAGGCTGCCTGTCACTCGCCGTTACGGTGGTGCCTGAGCCCTGTAGTGCAATGGTCCGCGCACTTTCAATTAGTTTGATGCCGGTGCCCAGGGCCGCATCGGCAGCGTTTGTCTCAGCCTGAACCCGACCCAGATTTGTCTTGTAGGTCTGCTGTGTCACCAGGTTCGAACCCAACCTGATCAGTTCCTCAGTCTGCGCCGGAGAATCGGCTGCATCCTGAATGCGGTAGCCAGAGGAAATTTCCCGTTGTGTCTTCGTTTGTTCCCTCTGCAGAGTGGCAGTTCCATTCAGAAACCACTCGGAACCGATAGATGCTGAACTGATGATCATCGGATCAGATTCACCTCAGTCGAGGTGAGGTCATTAAGGATGGAGATCAGTTTAGCCGAAGCCTGATACGAACGCTGAAACGCTGTAATCGACACGGCTTCCTGGTCCAGCGATACCCCGGAGACCTGTTGCCGGGCCGCTTGCGCTGAGATGAACGTGGTTTGGTCTGTGGCAGACTGAGTTCGGGAATCGGCTAATTTCCGGCCGACGCTGGCGGCGATGGAAGCGAACAAACCCTGCGGGGAAAGCCCGTCGATCTGATCGGCAACCTGGGTGGAAGAAGCAAGCCCGGCAAGCGCCACTGCCACGCCATTCGATTGCGGTGAAGCACCGGTTGTTGAAAGTGCCAGTTGATCCGTCGTCACCGTCGGATCCACAGCAAGCGTGCGCGCGACGTTGCTGTCATTCACATTGTCGTAAGAAAACACGGGAACTCCGGGAGCACCGCTGGCTGTGACGCCGGCCGAGAACAGGGAATTGACCCGCGATGCAAATCCCTTTGCGAGTTCATTCACGGTACCCGCAGCACCATTGCCACCCAGCAGGTCGTGCAGAGTTCCGTTGCGGAAATCCAGCAACGCTCCCAGTTGACCGGAATAAGAGGTCGGTGAGTTGCCACCGCCGGACGAGGAGACCTGACTTCCGGGCGCGGCGGCGGGGTCCGCACCGAGGCTGTAGACCTGATCTCCAATCACCAGTGGCTGCTGTCCTCCCGTGAGGACCGAAACTGTCCCATCACCATTTTTTAGAACGGTGATCCCGGTGAGAGAGGAAAGCTGGTCAAGCGTCGACCGCAACGCGGCGTCTGTGCCGGGGTCCAGTTGAGTCTGACCGCGGACGGAAACGTTGAAGCGGCGGATCTGACTGGCAAGCTGGTTGATATTCGCGACCGTACTCGTAATGATGGAATCGACGGAATTCCGCTGGCTGTCCAGGCGTGCAGCTACCTTATTAAAGGCCGATGCGACCCCGCCTGCAGCCAAAAGCGCAGTCGTGCGACCCACGAGATCGTTAGGGTTCACTGTGAGACTGGAAAAGGCTGTACTGAAATTGTTCAATGCCGCCAGGATTCCGCTGGCTCCGGTGATGTCGAACAATTGGTTCACCGGCTCGAGTTGGCCGGTAGCTGTCTGGCTCTCAGATGATTGGGACGATGCCGATTGAACAAGCGCGTCCGCCTGCGGGCTGCCTGTGGAACTGAGTTCGACGGAGTCGGTTCCTGAGAAACCCTCGGACGAAGTGCCTATGGCACGCACAGTCGCACGAATGGCGGCAAACCCCGGAGTCGCCGAGTTCGAGACGTTGGTCTGGTCTGCCCCGAGCGCACTGCTGAACGCCTGAAGCGCAGTGGAAGCGGTGGCGATGGACGAGAAGAGGGACATAGGCTACTGCGTGAACGCCTGAGTGACGATTGCGTTGCTGATCGCTGCGCCCGAGACCCCATAGGTACCGGCCCTGACGGCGCTTGTAAGTTGCTGTATTCGTTCGGCACGTTCGCCGGAGAGCTGGCTTAGCGCCGCAGAAGTGCCAGAGATCCCGATCGAGTCCGTATTAGCCGCACGCCGCTCTCCTGCCCGAACGTCATTGGGCGCTCCTGAAGATGAGGGCGCGGTGACCCGTCCGCCGTCTGCGGGAGTAAGAGTCGTTGTATCCAGTTGCAATCTCATAATGATGAGGCCTTAAAGATGCGAAAAGTCCCGCACCCCTCTGCTCCAGAGCGCCTTTTTCAGACGGGTTAGCGCGCCCTGGTGAATCTGACAGGCACGGCTCTCATTCACATGAAGAGCCTCTCCAATCTGGCGCAACGTCATTTCTCTCGAATAACGAAGGCGGACGACCGCCCTGTCTCGTGCGGGTAGACGCTGCAGTTCTTCCCAAATGATTGCCGTCCTTTGCTGCCGAACCGCAGAACTCTGAGGCGAACTTTCCGCGGGGGCCGCAATAGTCGCTTCCGAGTCAGAAGCCTCGTGGTCTGGCGACTGCGGGAACGGGCCTGTGCGCTCCCGGCCAGCATGACGGCGAACCAAATCCAACATTTCTCCCCGAACGCGAAATTTCGCGTAGAGTGCAAGTGGCGTGCCATGATGAGCCTGAAAGTTATTCGCCGCTTTCTGCAGACCAACGTTTCCGGCCTGCACGAGATCGGAAATTTCGATCCCGCAGCCGTGAGGCAAGCGGGCGTGAAGCCTTCCGGCGAGACCTCGCACCATACGGCTCAAGTCCGGAGTGAACTCCTGGGATGCATTTTCCTGCGAGCCAACCCGCCCGTCGCTGGGCAGCGCAGGCGCGCGTTCGACCACTAACCCTTCCGCTCCGCTCGTGAATGCCTGCATTTCCGTCTGTGCCATAGATCGCTGCCGAATCGGTACTATCATCGGGTCTTTCCCCGGATCCGAAAGCCTGGACCGCTAATACAGTGCGGCGCCCAGGTTTTATTCTCAAGTGAGTTTTTTTTGCAGACCGGGTTAGCCTCCTTACGCATTCCAGCTCTACAGATGCGCCAGACCGAAGATCGGCATTCTCGAGCGTACGCCTCCCTGGTCTGCCGTCGGGGCCAGCGAAATGCGCACCTCGAACCTCTCACCCTCACTGGTGAAAGCAAGTGCGACACCCCGAAGGCCACCCGCATTACGGAACTGGAAGTTCCGACCGTGAATTACCGTGGGAACGCCGATGGCCAGCGGGCCGGTGATTGCCTCAAGACCATTCTTAATATTGCCCACGATCATATTCGTGACTTCTGCGACTACATCGAGAATCTCATCGTTGATCACAGGTTTTCCGGGGTCTATGGTCAGGCCCAGCATGCGCGCGCAAATCAGGCTGCCCAGCGAAGGCGAGCAGCAGAAGACTCCGGAGCCGCCCCAGTCGCCGGTGATGCCAAGCAGAGAAATTAAACCGTTTTCCGAACCCTTGGCGTCGTTTGCAAAGCCGGCGAACTCAACCTGCATGTCGAGCATCATTGAAAACACTTCGGAAGTCGCTTCTGTCACGCTCCGAACCAGCACCTCTTCATCTATCACGAGTTTCCCTTTCGAGTGAGGCGCCACCACTAAATAGGGTGGCGTCGCCCTCACACCGTCTATCGGCAACTATCGGCAAGGGATTTAGTGCTGGCAGCATTTTTTTTAGTGGCCGCACAAAAAAAAAGGCTAAAGCTTTTGCCCGTTCCGTCGATATATGGTCATACATGGAAGTCACCTGGCTCGTTTCCCCTGAATCCGCTCAGCCCGAGATTCCCTGCCAATGGAGCAATGTGGTCAGGAGAACTTCGGCTGAAGGTTTTTCGAACGTCGTGATTGTGGAGATCGCGGGCCCGGCCGACGTCGAGCGGGGGCTCGCCGTGCTGGACAGGCTGCAGGGGTCCGGTCGGGTCTGGATATACGACCCATCGACGTCCGTGGCGTCGTCGGTCCGCTGGATGAAGGCCGGCGCTGTTCACGTTGCCACTACCCTGGATGAAATCGGGGAATATCTCGAATCCTGCAGCTACGCTTCGCCGGATCATTCCGTTCGCCATAGGTCTCTGATTGGGCGCAGCGAAGCACTGAGGAGTGTGGAAGCGGATATCAGGATGGTCGCAGGGCGGCGGTGTAACCTGCTGATCGAGGGCGAGACTGGAACAGGGAAGGAAGTTGTAGCCCGCGAAACGCACGCTCTGGGGAACAGGAATCGGGGGCCATGGGTGGCCGTAAACTGTGGGGCCATTCCGGAGGCTCTGCTGGAAGCCGAACTCTTTGGACATGTAAAGGGTGCGTTCACCGGAGCGGTTCAGGCGCGCGCGGGCAAGTTCGAGATAGCCAATCATGGGACCCTGTTCTTGGATGAGATTGGAGATATGCCTCTGGCTGTGCAGGCCAAACTTCTGCGCGTGTTGCAGGAGCGCGAAGTGGAGCGGCTCGGCGGAAACGAGCGGATAAAGCTCGATGTGCGGGTGATTGCCGCCACAAACGTCAACCTTGCTCAACGAGTTCAGGAAGGGCTGTTTCGCCAGGATCTTTACTACCGTCTGAATGTTTTCAGAATCGAATTGCCTCCGCTCAGGGCGCGAGCGGAGGATATCCTCGCGTTGGCCGAGCACTTTATCAGGAAGGCCTGCGCGAATGAGGGCGTTGCACGGAAAACTCTGGACCGCTCCGCCCTGGACCGCCTCAAAGCTCACTCCTGGCCGGGGAACGTTCGTGAGCTGGAAAATGCGATCGAGACGGCTGTGATCGTCAGTGGAACCCGGAACACCATCTTCCCGTCGGATTTGCGGGTTCACCTCTCGGCCGCGCCGGCCAGAATAAACAAACCCATTGCGGACGTCGAACTGCCACCACACGGATTGGACTATCAGGCAGCGCTGGAGCACTTCGAGAACAATTTGCTCACCCAGGCGCTGACGCGCGCCCGCGGGAACAAAACCGCAGCTGCCGACCTGCTCGGGTTGAAGCGAACAACTCTTGCCGCAAAAATGAGAGTTCTGGAGTCGCGACTTCCCCTCCTCGTCGCCTGACCCTCACCTAATCCAGCTGAAAATTCAAAGCCATTTCGGGTGATTCATTGATACGAAAGCAGTTAGCAAATAGCTCCGTCTGGCAATTGAGTTCGATTTGTTGGGGAATTGCGAAGTGGAAATCCTCGCCGGGCATCCAGGCCGCAATCGTCGCGCAGCAAACCACGTTCGCAAGTTCCTTAATTGTGGCCCCAAGATTGGCTTCGGATATT
>JAUZEU010000149.1 GCA_030838885.1 Bryobacterales bacterium
TTTGCTGCCCGCCAAATCCGAGCCCGAGCACTGGCAGAACGTGGTCGCAACCGGTTATCTCGCAGGCACGGTTCGTCTGGATGGCAAGCCGGCGTACCTGTCGGACGCCGTCGACAACCTGGGCTCGGCATTCCTGGGATTGACCGTGGGTTGTGCACGCTGCCACGATCACAAATTCGATCCGATTCCTACCGCCGATTACTACTCTCTTTATGGGTTCCTGTCGAGCACCGCCTTTCCCGATTCCGGGACCGACGGGGCACGCTATCAGCGAGGTATGGTCTACCGCAATCCGGATCTGGCTAGTCGTGAGGACTACAAAATCTTCCAGACGCAGCTCAAGCCAATTCAGGACGCCACCGCTGCCGTGATGCGCCTGCCTGGTACTTACGACGATCTGGTCCCTCAACTCCAGGCACGGCGTATGCACCTGTTCGAGCACATGCCTGACTTCGGTGAGTCCGCATACGCCGTGCAGGAAGGCACTCCGCAGGAGGCACGGATTCACCATTACGGCGATCCAAAAGACCTGGGCGACGAAGCTCCTCGCGGCTTTCTTCAGGTGTTGGGGGGCAAACCCCTGCCAACAGACGTGCAGGGGAGTGGCCGTCTACAGTTGGCCGACTGGATTGCCAGCGCCGACAACCCACTCACTGCCCGGGTGATCGTAAACCGAATCTGGCAGGGCCATTTCGGTCGTGCCATCGTCGCAACCGCAAATGATTTCGGCATGCGCGGTGTCGCTCCGGCCAACCAGGCGCTGCTCGATTACCTGGCCGCGACCTTCGTCGGGAAGGGTTGGTCAATTAAGGCGCTGACCCGGCAAATCCTGCTCTCTCACGCTTACCGGTTGTCTTCGGCTGACGATGCTGCGAACGAAGAGATCGATCCGGATAACGCCTTTATCTGGCGCCACTCCCGCACCAGAATGGACGCCGAACAAATTCGCGATACATTGCTCGCCGATTCCCAACTGCTTGATCGCAGTCCCGGCGGCCCGCACCCGTTTCCTCCGCAGTCTGTCTGGAACTATGAGCAGCAGAACATGTTCTCGCCGAACCCGGCCGACTATGCGACAGACCGCCGAACCGTTTACATGATGATCCAGCGTACGGTTCGCAGCCCCTATTTCAACCTTTTCGATGGCCCAAATGTTAATTCCAGTACGGATCAGCGGGGTGCCAGCCTCACACCTCTGCAGGCGTTGTATTTTATGAACGATCCGTTCCCGAAGCGCTGCGCCGCAGCTCTGGCAGCGAATCTGATGACGAGTGCGGCACCTGTGAAGAATCAGATTGAGAAGGCCTTTCTGACTATCTATGGAAGGCCCGCGGTTCCGGCCGAAGCAGACCGTGCGGCGTCTTTCCTGCACAGTGCGGCGCTGGCTTATACCGGGCACGGTGTAACCAACCCCTCACCTCAACAGCGAGCGCTGGAAGACTTTCTGAAGGCAATGTTTGCCAGCAATGAATTCATGTTTATCGAATAGCGGAAAGAGGACTACTTAGATGCTGAACCGAAAAGGCTTTGCTACTCGCCGCACCGCCATCCGCTCGCTCGCGAGCGCGTCCATGCTCCTGCCCGGTATGCTGCATGACATGCTGGCGGCGCCCGCAGAGACTGTCAACGCCACGGCTGTCGACGATCCCCTCGCACCGAAGGCTCCGATGTTCCCCGCGAAAGCCAAGCGGGTCATCTTTCTCTATATGAGCGGCGGCGTCTCTCACGTGGACACCTTCGATCCCAAGCCGCGGCTTGCCGCCGATCACCACAAGCTCCACAAAAAAGACTTCCTCCACGCCAGCCCCTGGAAGGCGAAGCGTTACTCCAGGAGCGAAGCCGAGGTGACGGAACTCTTTCCGCATATCGGCTCCATGATGGACGACATTTGCCTTGTCCGCTCGATGTACAACGATATCCCGAATCATGAGCAGGCCATTATGCAGGTGCATGGCGGGTCTGCCGTGCAGCCGCGGCCGAGTATTGGGTCCTGGGTGAGCTATGGATTGGGCACGGTCAGCAAAGATCTGCCGTCTTACGTTGTGCTTGCACCCGAAGTTCCCTATGCGGGCAGCTCAGCGTGGGATTCCGGCTTTCTTCCGGCCTTCCACCAGGGAGTCCGAGTGATCCCCGGCCAGGAAGCGATTCCAAATATGACGCGCGACGGATTTGCCGACATCCAGGAGATGGACCTGGGCCTGGTGAATTTCTTCAACAAGCGTCATCTGAACGAACACGACGCGGATCGCACGCTCGCCACCCGGATCAAGACTTTCGAGACTGCCTACGGAATGCAGCGGGAAGCGCCCGAGGCATTCGACATCAGTAAGGAATCCGACGCAACGCTCGAGCTCTACGGCCTGGATCGCAACACGAAGAAGGGCATTGGCTGGATGTGTCTGGTGTCACGGCGGCTCGCCGAACGCGGCGTTCGCTTTGTCGAAGTGATAGATGGCGGGTACGACAAGTACACCAACTGGGACGCGCACCTGAACATACATATGCACGAACCCCTTGCCAGAAAATCAGACAAGCCGATTGCAGGGTTGCTGAAAGATCTTAAGTCTCGCGGCATGCTGGAAGATACGCTGGTCGTCTGGACTACCGAGTTCGGCCGCAAACCTGGTGACGCCTCCCCGGATGAAGAGGGCCGGACGCACTGGTCGACTGCGTATTCCAGCTGGGTTGCCGGCGGCGGCTTTCGTGGCGGAATGGTCTATGGTTCCACCGACGAATATGGCTATACAGTCGCTTCCAGTCCGGTTCATATTCATGATTTCCAGGCCACGCTGCTCAACCAGCTCGGCATGGATCATACGAAGCTGACGTTCCGCCATGCAGGACGCGATTTCCGCCTTACAGATGTTTCCGGACGAGTGGTGAAAGACCTGATCGTCTGATGCGTGGATTCCTGCTGTGCCCGCTGCTCTTAGTGGCTTTGTACCACGTCCGTGCGGGCACTCAATACCCCGAGCACTGGTGGACGCCAGTGCCGGAGGCTAATAGGCCAGACTGGGAAATCCTGCCGCAGGCTGCCAAACCGCCGGAGGTGATTCTGTCCAAGCGCCACGAACTGGGAATTCTCTCGAACTTCGCAGCAACCCCGTTTGTATTCCACGGAAAGCATTACGCCAGCGTGGAAGGCTTCTGGCAGATGATGCTCTACCCGGAAGGCGCGGCGGATCCGCGCGCGAAGTTCCCCGGCATTCAGTGGGAACACACCCGTGAGCAGGTGGCGCAAATGACGGCATTCATGGCTAAAGATGCCGGCACGCTCGGCGAAGACAACATGAGGAAGATGAAGATCGATTGGGTGACGTTTGAAGGGCGACGCTTCACATACTGGTCGGCGGAGAGGGGTGAGCACTACAACCTGATCGTCGCCGCGATGCACGCCAAGCTCGATCAAAATGCGAAGGTCAAAGATACTCTGCTGGCCACCGGTGATCTCATCCTGCGTCCCGATCATTATCAGGAAGAGAATGCCCCGGCCGAGTGGCGGTATTACCAGGTCTGGATGGACATTCGCCTCGAACTTCAAAAAACAAATTAACCAATGCGCCGATCAATTCTCATAAGAGGCACTGCTCTGACCTTCACCGCTGTGTGTGGGTGGATCGCCTGGACTCAGAACCCGCCCGCACAGCCACTTACTTACAAGCAGGTGAAAGACGATCTTTGGGTCATCGATGGAACATCCAACGGCGCGGGCGATGCCGGCAACATCGCAGTCCTGGTCACAAGCGAAGGCGTCATTCTGATCGACGACCGCTTCGCCCCCGATTATCCGGAAGTGATCGCTGTGGTCCGGAAGATCACGTCGCAACCCGTTAAATACGTGATGAATACCCATCATCACGGCGACCACACTGGCGGTAATGCGCAAATGCTCGCGGGCGCTGAGATCGTGATCCAGGATAATGCCCGCAAACACATGATCGCAAGCAACATGCCCGGCGCTCCTCGGATTACATTCTCAAAAGAAGCCAGCGTATTCCTGGGAGGAAAGGAAGTTCGCGCTATATACAACGGCCGGGGGCACACGGATGGTGACGTCGCCGTGTACATTCCTCACGACCACGCAGTCCATCTGGGGGACCTGATGGCCGGCACACGCGGAGTCACCAATCCCGTGATGGACTACACGAGCGGCGGAAGCCTGAAGTCGTGGCCCGCGACTCTCGATGGCACGCTGAAGCTCGACATCGACACCGTAATTCCTGGCCACGGAGCAGTCATAGATAAGGCTGGCCTGATCGCGCACCGGGATAAGATCGCGACCGTGCTCAAGCGAGCCACCGCGCTGGTTCATGCGAACAAGTCGAAAGACGCGATCAGTTCGGCAATGGTCGCCGAATTCGATTTCAAGCCGATCAACCTGCGAGCTCTGGACAGTTTGATAGCGGAGCTGAAAGATTAAGCCCCTCCTGCTCACGATTTGGCTGATCGGCACGGGAGGCCCTGAACTCACGCCTCATCGCGCCGGTGCGTCCACACTGGTGTCAGCAAATGGTGAACACTTGCTTTTCGACGCGGGCCGGGGCGCGGTGGACGGGATCTACTCCGCGCGCGTCCGGCCGCAGGATGTGACAGCCATTTTCCTTACTCATTTGCACAACGACCATATCGAAGGCTTGCCCACGCTCTGGATGACACCGTGGTTTCTGCTTGGTCGCCAAACAAAGCTCCGTGTTTGGGGACCACCAGGAACCAGGGCGATGGTGGAAGGAATGCGCCAGATGTATGCTCACGATCTGGAGCAGCGTTCGAATACGGTCTTGAAACGTGAGTATCTGGACGTCACGGTACAGGAAATTACCGCGGGCCGGGTGTACTCCGAAGGCGGCATTATCGTTACGGCGGTCCCTGTGGAGCATCACGACGGCAACCCCGCGTTCGGCTACCGTCTCGACGCAGGGGCGCACTCGGTACTCCTGACGGGCGACGCGACATTGAGCGATTCATTGCTTACCGCAGGCAAGGGCGCCGACGTTGTCATCTCAAACGTAGCCGCGGGGAGCGAGAACATCGAAAGGTCCGGTGCAATAGCTCCCGTTCTGGCCAAGCTGATGTTGCCGGAACAAGCGGCCCGGCTGTTTGCAACCACCCGGCCGCGACTCGCTGTTTTCTCTCACATCGTCAAGAAAGGTTTGCCGGGCGCAGCAGGCGACGGGATTATCCTCTCGCGCACCCGGAAAGCCGGATATTCGGGTCCGCTAAGAATGGGTATGGATGGCATGAAAATCACGGTCGGTGATGCCATCCGAATCGAACATGCACAATCCCGGCGCACGCTTCCCGATTTAGATGGACCGGGCGCAGTGTTTGCGCGGCCAGTGCATTGACCGTCTCCCGCCTATGACGATATACTCATCGCAAGCTCCCTCCGAACGGGTGCCGTCCCTCGTCAGCACACATCACCCCAGATTTCAGCAGCCTTGCAGGAGAGGAATGCGTGTCCGAAGAGGATCGTGGCTCGTATTGCTGATAGCGGTTCCAGGCTATCAGGCAGCCGAGACACCCCGAGCCCTGATCCAACAATATTGTGCCGGTTGCCACAACCAGCGAACGGCAAACGCCGGCATCAACCTCGGCGATGCCGATCTGAGCCGGGTTGCCTCGAATCCGCAGATGTGGGAAAAGGTGATTAGCAAAGTGCGAGCAGGCGCCATGCCGCCGCTCGGGTTGCCCCGGCCGGGTCGGACAGCCCTCGACTCGTTCGCTTCCTACCTCGAAACAAGTCTTGATGCGGCCTCGGTCAGGCCCGAGCCCCACCCCGCTGCGCTGCGGCGATTAAACCGCGCCGAGTATGCCGCTGCGATTCGCGATCTTCTCCACCTTGATATCGATGTCGCATCCATGCTGCCGGCCGATGATTCAAATCATGGATTCGATAATAATGCCGACGCTCTGCGCGTTTCGCCCGCGCTGCTCGAAGGCTATATCGCGGCATCGCGCAAGGTAAGCCGCATCGCGGTAGGAGATCCCGCCATCACGCCTGCGTTTTCCACGTATCGCGTGCGCCCCGACATGGGCCAGGACACTCACGTTGAAGGGCTGCCCCTCGGAACACGCGGCGGATTGCTTGTTGAACACACCTTCCCGCTGGACGGCTTTTATATCTTTAAAACCAAACTGGCTGTGAATACCTCGGCGAAGGTCCGCGGTCTGGATTACGAGCATCGGGTGATTGTCATTATCGACGGCGTGAAAGTGCATGAGGCGAAGCTTGGCGGGCCGGCCGACGTTGACGCAGCTGCCCTTAGCCCGCCCGATTCCGAGGCTGCGATTGTGAAGCGGCTTGAGATTCGGGTTCCGGTCAAAGCCGGTCCACACAAGGTCGGAGTCACGTTCGTTCGCAAAACGAATGCGCAGCCCGATGGATACCTGCAGCCGTGGCTTCGGACGAATTTTGATACCCAGGAACAGCGCGGTGTTCCGTTTGTGGAATCGTTCAGTATTGGCGGACCTTTCGAAGGCAGAAAGCCTGGCGACACTCCCAGCAGGCGCGCCATCTTTGTATGCCATCCGGCGGGCACATCGAGTGACGTGACGTGCGCGAAACGAATCCTGGGGACGCTTGCCAGACGTGCCTACCGCCGTCCTGTTACCGATGCAGATCTTGAGGCGCTGCTCAGTTTATATCAGGCCGGAACGAATGCCGGTGGGTTCGAAGCCGGTATTGAACGCGCTCTGCGCTTCATACTCAACAGTCCCGAATTCATTTTTCAGGTTGCACCTGCTCCGGTCGAACTGGCATCACGCCTGTCATTCTTTTTATGGAGTAGTCTGCCTGATGATGAGCTCATAAACCTCTCCAGCCAGGGCAAGCTGAAAGATCCGATTGTGCTCGAAAAGCAGGTCCGCCGCATGCTGGCCGACCCCCGCTCGCGCGCCCTCAGCACCAACTTCGCTGCACAATGGCTGTACCTCCGAAATCTCACCGGAGCGACGCGAGACCTCGAAATCTTTCCCGACTTTGACGACAATCTTCGCCAGGGTTTTCGGCAAGAAACCGAAATGTTCTTCGACAGCATCGTACGGGAGGATCATAGCGCGCTCGATCTGCTGTCCGCGAACTACACGTTCGTGAATGACCGCCTGGCGAAACACTATGGCATCGCAAATGTATACGGCAACTATTTCCGCAAGGTCACCA
>JAUZEU010000142.1 GCA_030838885.1 Bryobacterales bacterium
TCAACATGGGCCCACCCAGTAACACCTTCTTCTTCGACGTCCTCTCCGTTGTCCTGATAGACGTTCTGCTCGCAGGCGACAACGCCGTCGTAATCGCCCTCGCAGTCAAATCCTTGCCCCCCAGACAACGCCGGATCGGCATTGCCGTCGGAGCGGGTGGCGCGGTCGTCCTCCGCATCATCCTCACCTTCTTCGCCTCCCAGCTTCTGCAGCTTCAGTTCCTGAAGCTCGTCGGCGGAATCCTGATTCTCTGGATCGCCGTCAAACTCCTCACTGACAGCTCGGACGAAGACACCCACGGAACCGGCGCGCACAGTCTCCGCCAGGCGATCTGGCTCATCCTCGTCGCAGACATTACGATGTCCGTCGACAACATCCTGGCCGTCGCCGCCGCGTCGAAAGGCAACCTCCCGCTCCTGATCCTGGGCCTCGGGCTGAGCATCACCTTTGTAGTCTTCACCAGCACGCTGCTCTCAAAGATCATGGACCGCTACCCGATCGTCATCTGGATCGGCGCCGCGATCCTCGGCCGGGTCGGTGCGGAAATGATCTCCAGCGATCCCTGGGTCGTCGCCCAGTGGCACCCCTCTGAGCTCTTCAGCATCGCCGCGCAAATCGCCGCGGCAGCTGCCGTCATGCTGGTAGGCTGGGCTCTGCGACGTCGTGCCGCAAAAAGATGGAAGAAGTCCATGGGACCAGGCGTCTAACCGGATAGAAGAGAAAGCGGCGCTGGCGCATGGTGCTGGAAGACACTGAGAGGGACCTAATAGATCGTTGTCAGGACCGCTCCGATCCGGACGCCTTTCGCGCGCTCTTTGATCTGTACAAAGACAAGATCTACTCCATTGCGCTTCGTTACAGCGGCGATCCGGCTGTCGCTCAGGACATCACGCAGGAGACTTTCCTGAAGCTCTTCGCCGGAATCGGCCGGTTCCGCCGCGAATCCAACTTCGATTCCTGGCTCTACCGGCTTGTGGTAAACGCCTGCTTCGACCAGAAGCGCAAAACCCGCCGCTTCATGCCGCTGGTCGATAGTTTTCTCGATTTTCTCCGCGCTCCCGGCCGGAGCGCACTGGATGAAGTTCTTCGGGCCGAAATGAGCGGCCATATCCGTTCCGTGGTGGAAACTCTGCCGCCGGAGCAGCGTATGGTGATCGTTCTACGCTATACGGAAGGTCTTTCTTATGAGGAGATTGCCGCAATCCTCGGCTGTCCGGCAGGCACCATCGCCTCGCGGCTGAATCGCGTGCACAAGATACTGGAACGCCGGCTGGTCCGTCTGGCCGGCGCCAATGGAGGAAAGAAAACACGTGGCTGACTGGATCGAAACCGAACTTCACCGGCAATTTCGCCCCGTAACGGCGCCTGATGCCCTCTGGGAACGCATTCACCAGAACCGTCCTCGCCCCGTCGCGCCCGCGCCCTCCGTCTGGCGAATGCCCGTGCTCGCCACCCTCGTGGTCCTGATCTCCGCCGGCCTGTTCGTGGAACTTCGAAACTCGCGTGCCTCCGTGCGCGACATGGCGCAAGTCACCGACCAGGAATTGCGCCTTTTTGCCGATCCTTCCACCGGCCAAACCTTTCCTTCGGATGATCCCGCCAAAATCCGCAACTGGATAAAAGCAAAAGGAAATATCGACGTCGAACTCCCCTCCAGCCGCTCCGCCGCGGTCCGTCTTCTCGGCGCCAGGCTGGTCTCGGTTCGCGGCGCTCTGATCGCAGCGGTGGCATATACTGTCGGGGAAGATTCGGCAACTCTGCTCGTGTCACGTCGTACTGCGTGTTGTAACGCAACGGCAGGCTCCCGGCACTTATTCTCAAAGGTCAATACCTCGGGTGGCAAAAGCCTCTTCTCCTGGGACATGAAAGAGCAGACTTACACAATCGCCTATGCCGGGGCGAATGACCCGCAGGGTGGCTGCCTGCTCTGCCACGCCGATGCTCCCGGCCGTCTTTAGTTAGGGTTGCAACCGTGTGTGGCCATAATCACGCGGGGCTATAATAAGGATTCAGAGGCACCTATGCGCAAATACGGTAAGTTCGCGATTTTGATGGCGATCATCATCAGTTCTCTGCTTTGGCTCGCCACTGCCAGCGTCTCGAGCTCGAAGACGTATTACGTCACCATCCAGGAACTTCATAAGCTGGGGAATGAAGGCGCCACCAAACGCGTCCGGGTGGGCGGCGACGTTCAGAAGGATTCCATCGTGCGTGGCGCGGGCAACGTGCGCTTCAACCTCGTGCAGGACGCGCAGGTTCTGCCGGTGGTTTACGAAGGCCGCGACCCGCTGCCGGATACCTTCAAAGATGGCGCCCAGGCTCTTGCCGGCGGTCGTCTCGACAGCGCAGGGGTCTTCCACGCGCAGGAAATTCAGGCAAAGTGCGCCTCCAAGTACGCACCGAAGCCGGGTGTTGCTCCGGATGGTCTGCAGAAAAAAATGGTGCCGGCCGAGGGCCAGGCCTCTTCATACCGCGCCTCTTAAAAGAAAAAATTAGTCGGGACTTACAAATATGGAAAACGTCGGCGCTCTTGCCCTGCTGCTCGCCTTCTGCATTTCGCTCTATTCAATCATTGCGAGCGTTACCGGAAGGCTGAAACGAAAGCCATTTCTCACGCTCAGTGGCGAACGCGCCGTGCTCGCCGTGTGGTTCCTGGTAACCGTGGCCTCCGGTATCCTGATCTACTCGTTGATCACCGGCGACTACCGCATGGCCTACGTCGCGTCTCACACGAATCGGGACATGCCGGTGTTCTACAAGTTCGCCGCATGGTGGGGCGGGCAGGAAGGCTCGCTGCTGTTCTGGAGCTGGCTGCTTTCCACATACGGCGCGGTCGTCATCTTCACCACGCGCCGAAACCACCGCAATCTGCTCCCCTGGGTCATTGGAATTCTCTCCACCGTCCAGCTGTTCTTCCTCACTCTGAACGCGTTCATAGTCAGCCCGTTCCAGGTGCTGGCAGTCGATCGTGTGGTCACGTCAGTAGCCGACGGCATGGGCCTGAACCCCCTGCTGCAGTATTGGGCGATGGTCATCCACCCACCGTTCCTGTACCTCGGTTACGTTGGCTTCTCCGTACCTTTCGCCTTCGCGATGGCTTCGCTTATTGAAAAGGCGCCGGGCGATAGCTGGATCCACACGACCCGCCGCTGGACTCTGGTCACCTGGCTGTTCCAAAGCTGTGGCGTTGCTCTTGGTTCTGCCTGGGCGTATCACGTCCTCGGCTGGGGCGGCTACTGGATGTGGGATCCGGTGGAAAACGCGTCCATCCTGCCTTGGCTCGGCGGCACTGCGTTTCTGCACTCCGTCATGATGCAGGAAAAGAAGGGCATGATGAAGGTCTGGAACATGGTCCTGATCGCGACCACGTTCTTCCTGTGCATCTTCGGCACCTTCCTGACGCGCTCCGGTATCGTCAGCTCAGTTCACGCCTTCGCGGAATCGCCCATCGGCAAATACTTCGTCTCGTTCCTCGCGTTGGGTATTGCAGCAACTGTCTGGCTGATTCTCGATCGCCTGGAATACCTGAAGAGCGAATCGGAACTGGAGAGCGTGGTTTCCCGCGAATCCAGCTTTCTGTTTAACAACCTGATCCTGCTGGCCAGCTGCTTTGCGGTGCTCTGGGGCACGCTTTTCCCGGTCATCACCGAAAAGTTGTCGAACGAAAAAATCAGTCTGGACGCCATCTGGTTCAACCGGCTGATGGTTCCCATCGGCTTGTTCCTCTTGTTCCTGACAGGTGTCGGTCCTCTCTTCGCCTGGCGGCGAACCTCCATCGACAGCTTGCGCCGCAACTTCCAGCTACCCGGCATCGGGACTCTCATCGTGGCTGCCGCGCTGTTCATTGGTGGTATGCGCTATCCGTACTCGATCATTTCCCTAAGCCTCTGCTTCTTCGTCGCCGCCACCATCATCATGGAGTTCTTCCGCGGCTCACGCGCGATCAGCGAGAAGATGCAGATTGGCTTCCTGCCGGCTGTCGTTGAACTGACGCACCGCAACACGCGGCGCTACGGCGGATACCTGGTCCACATGGGCATCGTGCTGATGTTCGTCGGCTATAGCGGACATCCCTTCAACCAGACCGCGATCGGCGAAGTCGACAAGGGCGACGTGATGAAAGTCGGCGCTTATACCCTGAAAGTCGTCAACCTGACCGAAGGCGACACTCCGAATTACCAATGGGAGACAGCTCTGCTCGATGTCTCAAAGAACGGCGAGCACCTGGGCACCCTCGAGCCGACTCGCCGCTTCTACAAGGCCGCCCAGC
>JAUZEU010000178.1 GCA_030838885.1 Bryobacterales bacterium
CCCGTTCCCTGGCCCAACTCTTTCGTCGTGTAGAAAGGCTCGAACATGCGTGCCATGGTGGCGGCTTCCATTCCACACCCGGTGTCGCTTAACGCCAGCATCACATGCGGACCTGGGTGACCGGCGAGAAACTCCGCCGTACACGATTCTTCGACCGTTACGTTTCGCGTTTCGATGGTAATTTCGCCGCCTTGCGGCATGGCGCTTCTCGCGTTCACGGCGAGATTCATCAGGATCTGTTCCACCTGCGCCGCATCAGCCTTGATGTTTCCCAGGGTGGTCTGCGGGTTAATGATGACAGCAATATCCTCGCCAATGGTGCGGCGCAATATCTTCGAGCTATTTGCGACCACTGAATTCAGATTCAGGATCTTGAGCTCGATAAGTTGGCTGCGCCCGAACGTGAGGAGTTGCCTGGTCAGCGCCCCGGCCTGTTCCGCCGCTCTCTTCACCTGGGCGAGCTTTTCGGCGATCCCCGCCGCGGGCTTATCATCCGAGAGAATCAGATCGGAATACCCGAGGATCACGGTCAGCAGGTTGTTGAAGTCATGTGCCACGCCCGCTGCAAGCAGTCCCATAGCCTCCATCTTCTGCGACTGGCGAAGTTGATCTTCCAGAAGTCTGCGCTCCGTAATGTCGCGCGCTATGCCCTCGACTGCAATCAGGCGCCCTTCAGGATCTCGCACGAGATTGCTGCGTTGTTCAAGCCAGACCGTACTGCCGTTCCGGTGAATACAACGAAAACTCACGGTGCTTCCGCTGGAAAAGCCGCCGGCTAGTATCTTTTCGTAGAGTTGGTGGTCATCCGGATGAATTATCTTCTGGAGCAACTCCGGACCCGCATAAAGCTGTGCGGGAGAGTACCCGATGATTGAAGTTACGGCCGGGTTAACGTACTCGAGGTGTGTCCCCGGATGCAGTTCATAGCGGAAGATGATGTCGCCCGCGCTCTCTGCCAGGCTGCGGTATCGCGCTTCCGCGCTCCGCATCTGGTCGAACAGCGATGCGGACGTGAGTGCGGTCGCTCCCGCACCCGCCAGAATATTCAGCGCTTTGATCTGAGTCGGAGAAATCTGGCGCCCAGGGTTCTTTGGAGTGAAATTCAGGATTCCGACCAACGTGCCACCGGCCAGCATCGGTATCGAGACGCTATCCGGCAGTTGGAGGAAAGTAATCAGTGATGGCGGTTCCAGATCGGCCAGTTCATTCAGACGAGAGACCCGTTTCAGGCTGCGCTGAACCCAGTGGGCGAGTGCCTGGCTGAACGGAATACGTTTTCCCAAATCTCTCTCAGCATGTTCGCCCCGCGACACAGCTACGCGGAGTGCCGACCCGTCGTGTGTGGGCAAAAGCATTGAAACGCTACGCACTTGCGCGTGCGCCATTGCCGCATCGGCCAGCTTTTGCAGGACAGCCTCGAAATCGAGGGTCAGCCGGATGACCATACTCAATTCATAGATCCCCACCGCCTGCTGAAGATGGACGTTTTCCTGCCGCAGCCGCCGTACGTTGAGCGCTCGTTCGAGTACCGGCAAAACGGCGCTGATGCTGAACGGCTTAATAAGTAAGTCCTGCACGCTCGCCCGCATCGCCTGCAAGGTGGAATCGGCGATGTCTTGTGCCGTCATTAAGATTCCAACCAGGTCGGGCTCGATCTCCCGAGCCGCGCGCAGAAACGCAATCCCATCCATTCCCGGCATCACCAGGTCAGTAAGCACCAAATCGAACGGCTGTTCCCGAAGTGCGCCCAGCGCAGCTTCTGCTGACGTGAAGCAGGTTGCCGCGTAGCCCGTGGGCCCCATTGTTTTGCAGAGGAGCTTTATCTGGTCCTCGTCGTCGTCCAGGATGAGCAGCGTGGCGGTCGGTGCGGGTGACGCAGCCTTCAGCTTTTTGCGCGGTGGCCTGGCTTCCTCGGAGACCGCGATTGATATTGGCGAAGCTCCGCCCGATTGCCCGTCGGCCATGGGCTTGGCTGCCACCTGAGCAGCCAATGCGGCCATGCTTTCTTCGAAACGCTGACTGCCTGCCACAAATCCTCCCCGGGCCACGTTATGCGCTCAAAGCAAACGTAAGGTAATTGTATGCGAAAATACGTTACTTGCGGCATTGTAAAAGTATTGCAACGGCGGATTTTTAGAACTGTAACTGCTGATTTCACGAACCAAAACATATTGCTGGCTTATGTTTCTTAAAGGGATTGGCCATTATTGGTGGTATGAGAACAAAGCTGTCGCTTACGGGGAAAGGATGCTGCTCCAAAAATGGTTGCCAAAACGCCGGTCAAGCTTGTAGCTGTCGACGATGATCCGCTGATCCTCGATTTTATCGAGACTGCATTAAAGCAGCCGGGCGTCGAGATCCACCGCTCGTCCGATCCTGCCGAAGGTTGGGAACTGATTCGCCTCCATCACCCGGACATCGTTATCCTGGATCTCGTAATGCCGAAAATCAGCGGCATGGATCTGCTCGAATGGATCATGGAGTTAGATTCCGGAATTGATGTCGTGCTGCTTTCGAGCGATTACTCCACAGAAAACGCCGTTGAAGCCATTCAGAAAGGTGCCTGCGATTACCTCACAAAGCCGATTACGCCCGGGGCATTGCGGGAACGTATCGGAGCTCTTATAGCTGTAGCCCGTACCCAGGTCCGGGCGGCGGAAATAACTGATGAGATGAGGAACACGAGCCGCTTCGGAGAGATGGTAGGCGGCAGTCCTCTGATGATCGAGGTCTACTCCCGGATTCGCCGTATCGGGCCGCACTACCGTATCGCTCTGGTGACGGGAGCTACCGGAACAGGGAAAGAACTGGTGGCTCGCTCCCTGCATCAATCCAGCCCCGCCAGCGGCAGGCCCTTCCTCGTTTGTAACTGTGCCGCCATTGTGGAGACTCTTTTTGAGAGTGAACTGTTCGGATACGTCAAGGGTGCATTCACGGGCGCAACGCAGGATCGCGCCGGATTGTTTGAGGCCGCCGACGGTGGCACCCTGTTCCTTGATGAAATAGGCGAAATTCCGCTCCATCTGCAAAGCAAACTGCTGCGTGTATTGCAGAACAACGAAGTGCAGCGAGTTGGATCTCATCTGCTTCGCAAAGTGGATGTACGGGTAATAGCGGCTACAAACCGGGATTTGCGTGAACTCGCCAGCAAAAAACTTTTCCGCGAGGATCTCTTTTATCGCCTCTCCATGCTGGAGATTAGACTCCCGACGCTGGCCGAGCGAAAGGAAGATGTTCCCCTTCTGCAGCGCCACTTTCTGGAACTGTTTGCTGCCCAACTGGGACAAAGCGTGAAGAGTTTTACCCGCCGCGCACAATCCGTATTGTCCCGCTACTTCTGGCCGGGAAATATCCGCGAATTGCAGAACGTTATAGGTCACGCCTGCATGATGTCAGCCTCAGATATCATTGATATTCCTGATCTTCCCGCCTATCTTCACTCGCGCGAGTCTTCGCGCGAGGGGCAGGGACTGTTGACGCTGCAGGAAGTGGAGAAGCGGCACGTTCACGCCATTCTTGGGCAGGTAAACGGCAACAAGCAGGAAGCAGCTGAAATCCTGGGCATCAGCCGCGCCACCATCTATCGAATACTTAGTCAGAAAGAACCGGAGTGAACCGTAAATTCCCGGTCTTCGGACTGGCGCCGCTGTAGAATGCGGAAATCGCCTTTCATCGCAACATCGTCATACTTGCTGCTGAAATAGCGCTCCAACTTGAGGTTGTCGCCGCTGGGGTGGCGGTACGCGGGCGATAAAGCGCGCAATTTCTCGCCGTATAATTTGGTATCCCAGAGGATATAGCGGACCCGCTTCTCTTCGAGGTTCCGAATCACTTCATCGAATTGGTCAGGTGTGTTGTAGCCATACAGAAGGATACTGAACCGCGTCGGGTTGCCTACGTCGGCAAGGTAATAGTAAATGGGACTGTAAGGATATACAAACACGAACTCTCGTTTCGCAACGGCCGTGCACAGGTAACGCAGTGCCTCATCATTGGAGATGTTCCGGACTGGCCCCAGACGTGTTTCAACTGTTTGGCTACCGCGCCCTTCGCTGATAAAATGCAGCGTGCCAAATACGATCAGCCCCATGGCAAGGGTTCCCATCACAACCTTTCTGAGTGAGGAATCCAAAATGATGGCGAGGGTTGCCAAAAGGGCAATCAATAAGACCGGCGAGCCGTAAATCAGGTGGATTACGTCTTTTCGGTGTATCTCTGAAAGCCAGAGGGCAGTACCTGCCAGAGTGAGTACCAACAAGGGTCCCGCGAGCCAAATGCGGCGCTTTTCCGGGTCCCAAAGACAGGCGAGGGCCGCGCCGGCGACAAGGAGTGGCAGAATTGCGATCACCAGAAACGGAACCAGCGAAAAGCCTGCGCAGACAAGGCTGGTTGTAGCCCAATCGGGACCAATCACCTTAAATGCCGGGCCTGCTGCGATCGACAGAAGAAGCTGACCATAGGGGACCACGTTAACGGTCTGGTAGCCGAACATCGGCCATGTCACGTTGGCATAGAACAAATCTCCCAGCGCTCCCGCTTTCCAGTACGCCGTTAGAACTGCGACCCCAACAGCAGTGTAGCTGCCTGCGATGAGCCACGTCGCTGTCCACTTCCCCTGTATCTGCAAAGGCGAAGACCTCGGCAACACGCGGCGAATCACGCTGCCCGCCATCAGGCCGATCACCAGAAGCAGGCCTTTGTGCTGTATAAAGCACGATGTAATGCCGGCCAAAGCTCCCGCCGTTATAGCCCAGCGCCGGCGTGCCGTCTTTTCCAGCTTTAGATAGCACCGAAGGGCCGCGACAGCGAACAGATTGCTGTCCCAATGATGGCTGACCGCGGGCCAGATCCGCATGCCCACCACCAGTACGAACAGCCACAGCAGCAGGGCAACAGATTCACGGCACGCCTGACGGGCGATGGCGTAGAGAAGCCCGATGGTTGCAACCCCGGTAAGGAGCAGAACAACACGCGTCACCTGCCACCCCGTGCCGAAGAGTCTAAAGAACATCGCAAGCCAGTAAAACGATCCTGGTCCCATGACTTCGAGGAAGTCGCGGCCGGGGATGGCTCCTTCGGTCACCCGCTGCGCGCCGTATATGAGCGTGCCATCATCGCCCACGCGGTAAAGAAGCGAGGTAAGTGGAAATAGATACGCCGCTGTAAACAACAGCAACAATCCCATGCGGACCCATGGGGGAATTACCGAGAACCCTCTGGCCACGAAGTTCATGACGACGTGAGCGGAAGTGGCCGGCGGCCAAAAGCCGCGTACTGCCCGCCAAGGGGAAACCATTGGAAGGCGTCTTCCAGGCCCCGTGCCCTGCGATACAGCGCCTCCGGCAGACACATGAAAAACGACATTTCCTCCGGATCGAAATCACAATCCCGCATCAGCGCGCGGACGTTCCAATGAGAAAGGAGGTGGGCGTCAGTATCCAGGGGACTACGAGCCACGATGAGACGAGTGATGGGATTCAACGGATTATGCTCGATGATGCAGAGTGTACCGCCAGGTTTCAGGACGCGGTACGCCTCGCGCGTCAGTGCGACACGGTCCTGCGCTGGCACGTGATGGTAAACGCAGACTGCCGTTAGGAAATCGAATGTGCAACCTTCAAATGGAAGGCGGAGAGCGTCTTGTTGTAAGACAATGTGACCCGAGCCCGCCTGCTGCAACATTCCGGCCGATGGATCGCATCCTGTTGAAGTGGCAAAGCTGCACGAAAGCAAGCTCAGTAGTTCACCCTGCCCGCAGCCCACATCGAGATAGTTCCAACGCCTGGTATCAATGCTGCGCCGCGCAAAGCGGTCTGCAATTAAATCGCGTTTGCGCTGATGAAAGAATCCACTCTTGCCGGACGAGAAGCAATCGCGCAGCGGGTCTCGCAGCAGACTTTCGTAAGCCCCGGCATAAGCGTCGAATTCGCGTTTCTCCCCGTGTGTGAGGTGTGCTTCGGCCTTATCTGGATGCATGTACTTCCTGAAGCGCAAGGAGCGACTCGCGCGTTCCCTCAAGGACCTTTCGTGGGTCCCCGTAAGTGCGGGAGACGAGGTATAGCGGGCGGGCCTTGGCTTGTTCGTAGATGCGCGCGATGTACTGCCCCAGAATTCCCAGTGAGATGAGGAGGCAACTGCCAATAAGGCTGGTGACCACCATCAATGATGTCCACCCCGGTATGACGTACCAGCCCATCGTGTGTGCCAGCAGAGCGCGAACCATCTCCTCAATTGCAAACAAGCCGGCGACGCCGCCCAGGACGAAACTCAGGTTCAGCGGGGCGGTTGAAAACGACACTGCGGCCGACCACGCGAATAAGAGCATCTTACCTACGGAATACTTCGTGACTCCGGCGACCCGGGACTCTCGCCGGTAGATGACAGAGGTTTGGGGGAAGCCGACCCACGCGATCATGCCGCGCAGGAAACGATGCGACTCTCGCATCTTGGAGAGAGCGTCTAAGCAGGGTCGTGAAATTAACCGAAAGTTGCCAACATCGGCGGGCAGGTCGCGGTAGGCCAACAGGCGCATGAGCCTGTAGAAAAGCCACGCCGACAGCAGCTTGAACGGTGACTCGCCCGTGCGCTTTTCGCGCTCGCCATAAACAACATCGTAACCGGCGCAATATTGCTCGATCATTCCGTAGATGGCGTGCAAGGGGTCCTGCAGGTCGGAGTCCATCAGGATCACGGCATCTCCGGTAGCATGATCGAGACCAGCGGTGGTGGCCACATCCTGGCCGAAGTTACGAGAAAGCTGCAGTATGTGGATGCGCGGATCTTCCTGTGCCCACTCAACAAGCAACGTCAATGTGTTGTCACGGCTTCCGTCATTCACCAGAATCACTTCCGACTTGCAAGGCAAAGCGTCGAGGAAAGTTGTGAGTTCACGGCGAAGGAACGGAATGACGGGTTCCTCGTTATAGCAGGGGATGATGATCGAGATACGGGCGGGCGGAAGACGGGGTTCGCAGACGTGACGCGTCAAATCCGACATGATGCATCCTGGATTGTGCAGATAGCCATAGTGATGAATGCCCTTACGCGGTCGTGTTCACAAAGGAGTGGAGCATGTGTCCCGCCCTCAAATGGTCCTTTAAAATGAACAGATCAAGTGGCCTCAGCCGACCGGGATGTCCAACCATGCGACTTTGACGCTGAATGAAACACACTGCCTTCCATCACAGCCAGCATGTGACACACGCGCCTGCGGCAGCAGAACTACCCAGAGGCGGCTATGCGTTTCTGACGGGTGGGCTTCGGTCCCTGGGGCGGAGTTAGTCCGGCGTCCCGCAGAACAAACCTTGCTCTCACACACACGTGGCATTCGCAAACAAGGCGATGCAAAAGGAAATAGCTGAGCGGATTCGAATCGAACCGGTGCGGTGGGTCGCTAACGGCTCCGCGATTGGCTACTCGGCTGTGTCACGCCATCGCGCGAATGTACAGCACTTCACGCTGGCAGTAACTCCGGGACCCGTTGGAGCAGAGGTGGCAACTGGCAGGAGCGATTACTTGCCGGGATCCTTTTGGTTCTTCGATTTGAGGGTTCCGTCGGCGCCGACGCGGACCTGAACGTATGTCCCCTGGGCCTCGTCCTTCATGACGGCGCCGTAGCTGACCTGCCCGTCTTCCGTCACTTTTTCCAGTGTCATGATCTTCGACGCTGCCGCCCGCTTCTTAATCGCTGCTTTGGCTGCGGCAGGAATGGACACGAGATCGGTTTCGTCTTTCACGGCTACCAACTTGCCATTCTCATCGATAACGAGGTCGTGGTACTTACCATTGAGCGGTGTGTTCACCTGGTAGTCCAGCCCTGCTCGCCTTTGGCGGAACTGATGCTCACAGGAAATGCGTGTTCCATGTGGGCCATTGCGGTTTCCCGCACGGTCTTGGGCAGACCTTCGAACTTCGCCGCAAAGCTGTCGCCGTCGTAAGCCGGCGTCAGGGCGGATGCAGCCAATCCTGCCAGAAATACTTTCGCGATCCTCATGGGGGTCCTTCTATTAAGAGTATGCACAATCTATACGGGCGAGGAGGCGTGGAGATTCCTTCTTGCAAACGGCGTGGCGCATAGTACGCGGGCAGACCTCTGTCGGGTCCTGTTCGCGATCTTCGATTCGACCAGAGCGACCCTCCGAGCAAATCCGCAGCCTGTAAATGTGGTACGTCAAATTGCCGGCGGGCGGTGACAAAACGGTACCTGTGCTCCGTTTCCGGGATCGCCGTTTCGGGCTTCTGAACGGCACAGGTACGGTTGGCCGACTTGAACGAAGTGGCCTTCGGCCACGGCCGCTTCGCGTGTATCGTGATATTCTGCGGCGGAGTGGTAAAGCAATACAGGCTAACATTCCCGTTATCGAACGCGCTGGACGAACGCGCCCAGCACCTTCATTAGAAAGGGAAATCCCTTCAATCTCCATAGCACCGACGGGAACCGCCACATCCTTCAAGTCGCACCTGTCGAAACTGCCTCGGACCGAATATCCGTCAGTTCCCGATCGACGCTTTCCGCGGCAGTCCCGATAGGACGCTAACAACTGCCTGTTTAGGCCCGGTTTAGGCCAATCGTGGCGCAATCGCTGGTACGCCTTGCATTCCGCATTCTTGCTTGAGATACGAGAGTCATCGGCGAACGGCCGAACAACACCTCTGTCCGAGTGGGAAAACGGGCAGAGATTGGCCTGTTACGCCGACCATACGCCCGGGACGTAGCAAGCTGTACGCCGAAGGGCGGAGCAAAGCATTTTGCGTGTTCAAGACGGTTTTGGCACCCTGGTAGCCAAAACTGCTCTGAGGTCCTGATGGAGGGTCAAACGCAGTCTGGCATATTCAACTTTGGCCTGCTTCAAAATCGGAATATCTGAGTCAGCGCTTTTCGCGAGATAGGCCATCCCCCGCACATAAGCCGGATAAAACCCTCCGAAGTTCGCATAGAAACCGATGGCGGGAACTGCCAATTCATACGGGGTAGCAATCTGGAGCAGTTCGATCGCCTTTTGAGGCTCATCCTCGTTCAGCGCCGAAGATGCACGAAGCACCGGCAAGTAGCTGAACCGGACCGACGTATTTTCGGGGAAGCGTCTTTCCAGATCGGCTGTAAGAGTTCGAGGCTGAGACAAATCCCCTAAGCGGGCCAGCGCGAAAGCCGCGGCGTACTCCACGTCTCGGCCTCCAGAAAGTTCGAGCGCTGCAATTGCCCGGCGCCTGGCCTCGGGCGCATAGCCGAAAAAGGCATGCCACACCGCTGCTCCAAATGTGGAGCATCGCCCCGAAGAATACCCGTCGGCATCGTGAATGCAAACGGTCGAAGAGAACGCCTCGACCAACAAGCACGCGTAGCGTCTGCCGTGCGAGCGGCTTTGTTCTAACGGCGAAGTGGCGATAATCCAACCGGCGGCGCGGGCTCTCACACAGATCGTTCGCGAGGATTCGGGGTATAGCCAACGCCTCTGCAATCACTAACGCGTTAGTGGAAAAATGCCGATGCAGCCATTCGTCCCGCACCGGATCCCCCTCAGGTGTTCACACCAGCCCGAGGATATCTCTGGTACTATCTACACGTGCGGTAATACCGGATCGCGCGCTCACTCGCAGCATTGATATGCATTGCACTGCTGCTGTTGTGCGTTGCCATGGGGCCCGACCGCGGCACACCTGCATCTGGCTGTCCCTCCGCTCGTTTTCTGTTCCTCCTGGTGCTCATGCTCTCGCTGCTGAGCATTTCGGATGGCAATTCTCCCGTTCAGCTGAATTCGTTACTGACCGTTCATAGTTGCCGCGCCGCTCCATCGGCCTGGAACTAAATCATCATTGCGATCCGGATTTGCGGTAACCACAGTACCGAAGTGAAGCCTATTGACCCTTTCAACCCCGACTCACCCGCCGAGAAGACGACCACGGAATCGACCACGGTCAAGAAAAAGCAGTAGCGCAAGCGTCCTGACAGGTTTCGCTCCTGCGCAGCCATCTAAGCGAAACCCTCTATCTGATCTTCGATGCTTCGCCGCTGATTTGCTTTGGCGTCTGAACAGAAAAAAGACGAAATGGCGCAGACGAGGGTCATCACGCGCCAGATTCCAATCTCCCGTTTTCCGGGCTTATTTTAACCGTTTATCCCGACGCTTATCCCGATACTGTGTCCACCTCAACACCACGGTCTTCGAATGCATTGTCATCGCTTTAAGAGCGGACTACGCTTGAGGTACGTTCGCTTGCAGGCGTGGAGAGCGGCTTTGGTGGAGCGCAAACCCACAAACCGAGCACCTGTTTCGCGCGTCAGCCCGCCGTTTCTGTCGAGGCGCGAGTGGCTCAAATGCGCAATGGCTTTGGCCGGTGCGCCTCGAGCTTTTGGAGCGGATTCCGTTCCGGTATTCGAACGCAGCGACTTTCTCACCGACACAGACCCGGCGTATCTTAGCAACGGACTCATTGGGATCCGCCCGGGTCCCATACCGCTCCTGCCGTCCCCCGCGTATGCCGCAGGATTCGTTTACCCGCACCCACAACACCGGGTCGAATGTCTTTCGCCGGCGCCTTATCCCCTGACCACGGACATTCGCGTGAACGGCACAGGTTTGCTGGGACATCCCGAAGCCGCGCAGCCTCAATTGCAGCGGCTCGATATGAACACTGCTGAGCTTTCCACCCGGTTTGTGCTGGAGGGGGCAGGTGGCTTGCGCGTGGACGTCCAGGTCGTCCAGTTTGCATCGCGCAGCATTCCTTCCGTGTTGTGGCAGGAAATCCGGCTTACGCCCTCAGCAGCGATGCGGATCGAAGTCGTCCCCCAACTTGTTTTTGACCGGATTCCTGGAACCCTGTCGACGACTCCACTTCCCGCGCAGGCCGAAGTTGAACTGGCCGCCTTGTTCCATTCCGCAGAGAACTTAAGCAGGCTTGGAATTGCGGTTCGTGTTCAACCAGACAGGCGCTTTACGCACTTGGAAGGATCCCACGTTTATACTTTGGAGGCAAGCGGAGGCGATGAATATACGTTCGTCACTCTGGCCTCACTTGTTTCCTCTTTCTACCACACTGAGCCGGAAGAACAGGCCATCCGCATGGCCAATTGGGCCCTGCAAACCGGACCCGAAAACCTTCGCGAAAAAAACCGGGCTTCGTGGCGGGACCTGTGGCGCTCCCGCGTAGTGATCGATGGCGACCGGGACGATCAGCGCGTTCTCGATGCAGGTTTTTTTTACCTCCATTCCAGCCTGCACCGCTCTAACCTGAACGGAATGCCGCCGTTCGGTCTCTCGCAGAGCGAGCATTATTTCGGTCACAGCTTCTGGGACACGGAGTCGTGGTCGTTCCTGCCGGTTTTGCTGGCGGCGCCAGACACGGCAGAGTCGCTGCTTGACCTGAGAGTCAGAAGTCTTCCCGCCGTGCATCGGGCAGCCGGCCTGTTCGGCTACCGGGGCCTTCAGTTTCCGTGGGAAGCATCGCCGACGCGCGGCCAGGAGACCACTCCTGTTTTTGCAGCAACCGGCTGGGCAGAACAACATATAGTGCCGGACGTCGCTTTGGCGTTTTGGCAGCACGCGATGGCCACAGGAGACCCGGATTTTCTTCGGCAGAAAGCATGGCCGGTACTCCGCGGCGTAGCCCAGTGGATTGAAAGCCGCGGCGAGGTGACACAGCGGGGCTTCGAAATCCATAACATCATGGGGCCAAATGAAGCCGCCAACGGACTGAATAACAGCGCTTACGTAAACCTGGCCTGCCGCATGGCAATGACCGCCGCCGTTGAATGTGCGCATGGCGTGGGGTTCAACGCGCCGGCAGCCTGGACACGCATAGCCAACTCTTTGTATCTGCCCATAGACGAGCGCGGAGTCCTGATGACCAGCGAGGGTTCAGCGGATAACGCCTTCGCCGACCTCAGCTTTCTGGAAGTGTTCAGTGTTGCGCTTAACCCGGATGTGGTTCGGCGAACATTTGAGGCCTTCCGCCGGGAACCGCGACGCGAACATACGATTGGGTTCGCAACAGCGGCTGTCGCCGGACTGACGGCGAAACTGGGAGATCGTCAGCGAGCGGCGGAGCTGTTTCGGCAATCATGGGCGCCGTTCTGGCTGGAACCGTATGGCATGATCCGCGAAGCTGTCACACAGAACTACGGCTGCTTCCTGACGGACTACGGCTCGATTCTGCAGACCGCCATGTTGGACTTCACTGGAATCCGAATTGCGGACGGCGAGTGGAGCAAGTATGACGCAACGCTTCCGTCGAACTGGAGATCTATCGACATCGGGCGAATCTATGTTCGGGGAGAAGCGAAGAGTGTTTCCGCGCAACATGGCCGGAAGGCGAGAATTTCCAACGTCTGAAGTCGCATACGGTTTTGCATACCGGGATCTATCAATTAAGAGGTAAGTTGTGATGACTAAGCGGTCTTTTAGTGCGGGATTATGGCTTCTGCCGATTACCATTGGTTTGGCCACGCCGTCGCTAATGTTCTCGCAGGCTATGTCGGGTACTGTGATTGGAACAGTGTTGGATCCGACCGGAGCTGTAGTGCCTAACGCAGGCATTACTATTTCCGATACGGCAAGAGGTGTTAGCTTCAAGACGACATCGAACGAATCCGGAAACTACACCCTGACTCAGCTTACGCCGGGAAACTATACGATCTCGGCGGAGCACCCTGGATTTCAGAAGGTAACTCAGGAAAATGTCACTGTGAGTGCAGGCCAATCAACCCGGGTCGATCTGACCCTTCAACTGGGAGACACGGGCCAGGAAGTAACGGTATCGGAAGCACCGCCTGGTGTCGTCACCGACAGCGCTCAATTGCAAACGACACTTTCCGCCCGGCAGATAGATGAACTCCCCATTCTGAATCGTAATTTTACAAATCTCACGCTGCTGACGCCCGGCGCCACGCCCAACGCGTTTCAGCAAGCACCCAGCGAGAACCCACAGCAGTCCACCCTG